>JAGVYD010000001.1 GCA_018303405.1 Candidatus Woesearchaeota archaeon
GCAAGCAGCCCAAGCAGTTTGAGATTGATCTTGTGAACAGGCATGAGCTTGAGGCAGAGTTCCAGGCTGCGCAGAAGGCGAAGAAGGAGGCGGAGAAGGCAACTGGAACAGCGGTAAAGGAAGACAAAAAAGAAGAAATTGTCACAATAAAGCCATTGTTGCTGGACAACGGGGCAATGGTGCAAAATCCGCAGGAGCTGCTGGACAGCCTTCAGAGCATGGACATGCAGATATTCAGGGTGCATGTGAATGACAAGAAGAATGATTTGGCAAGATGGCTGAGGGATGAAGTAAAGGACATTGCCTTGGCTGACATAGTGCAGCCAATTACATCAAAGAAGGATACAATCACTGCCATCCAGAAATATTTTGCCGAGAAGAAAAAGGCAAGCGATGCCGCGCAAAAGGCAGAAGGCAAGCCAAAATAAATGAAAATCAGGCCTTGGCCAGGCTCATGGCTTTTCTGTTACGGGCTTATTCATTTTTTCCCTTTGTTCACTGACTTGTTTTTCCTTGAGCTTTTGCGCAAAGAAAATGCCTGCCTCATTGGAAGTGAAATCTATTGGATACATATCAAATGTTATCTTGCCGCTTGGCTGCAGCGGACTTCTGTCTCTGAGATCCGGATTATTGGATATTATGCTGTAAACAAAACCTGCAACATCATCAGCAGTCATGACTTTCCCCCTATATTTTTCCCTGATGTGTTCTACAAGATGATCGCTATAGGGTATGGTGCTGGTTTTGGGTGATAGGTAAAACCCTGTATTAAACAAATAATGTATGCGCTTCTTGTCTTCACCGCCACGCTTGAGCGCCAGTTCTTCCAGCACCATCTTGCCGAGGTTTGCAGCTGCATAATTCGGCGCTGTTTGCCTGTTGACAAAGGTAAACGCAGCTGTATTTGAGCCAGCGGGCATTAAATCGTCCATGGCATTTTGGAGCCTGGCATAAGACACTGCAATAATGTCAATGGCCTTGAGAAGGTCATCAGGGTTATAATCAGAAAGATAAACCACATTTGGGTTTGCAGGAAGGTCCTGCAATGCCAAGCCATTATTAATTTTCATCCTTTGTATGATGTCCCTTCTTTTTGTCCTTGACGGTTCAGGAATTGCAGATATTGAGTGTATTAGATGGTCAATAGAGCCATGGCTTTCTTTGACATAATCATGAAGTGCTGAGTAATCTTCTGCAACAGATGAGTCCAGGCGCAGAAATCTGACTTTATCCTTGCTTGGCAGGGCATCAAGGAATTCCTGGTCAGGCTCTTTGCTGTGATAGGTGGCAATGACTGCCGTGTCGGGGTCCTTTAAAATCCTGTGCAATAAAGCTTCCCCTAGCCCAATCGGCACTCCCTGTAACTTTTCACCTTTGGTCCTTGGCTTTACGCCTGCAATAACATACACTTCAGGCTTTGCAGCGGCTTCATACATGGATTAGGAGAGATAATTTCCATTTAAAAGCCTTACTGTTGAGTGGTGATTTCTAAGTGCCCAATTTTTCCGCCCTTTCTTTAGCTGCTGCAATCATGCCCTTCAGAAGCATGTCAAGGTCGCATTGCTTTGCATGCTCCAGGCCTGCCTCTGTTGTCCCCCTGGGCGTCTTGACCATATCAATAAGTGTGGCATATGCCATGCCCTTGTCGTTTATCAATGCCAATGTGCCCGCAATTGTCTGATGCAGCAATTTTTTCGCAACTCCGGGGCTGAGCCCCTGCCAGACAGCAGCCTTTTCAAGGGATTCAAAGATGCTCGAAAGAAAGGCCGGGCCCGACCCTGACAAAGCCGTGACCGCATCCATTCCTTCTTCCCTGATTTGAGTGGCATATCCTCCTGTTTCCAGGATGGCTGCTACGCAACGCCTGTCAGCCTCATCACAATTGCTGTTAAGGGAGTATGCCGTTGCCCCCTTGCCTACCAGGAAAGCAATATTTGTCATGGCCCTTGCAATTCTTGCCTCCTGGCCCAAAATGGAAGCCACGGATGCCATTTTTTTACCTGCTGCAACAGACAGGTAAAGCTTTGCAGGATTTTGATGTGATTCCGCAGAGGCAATTTCCGAAAGAACTTCATTCAATTGGTATGGCTTGACAGCCAGCACGACAATATCAGAATCATCGGCAACTTCCTTGTTGTCCGATGTTGTTCTTATGCCATACGAATTGGCCAGGCCTGACAATGCAGATGTGTTTCGCCTGCTGGCAATGATGTCAGTCAATCCGTTGTCAACCAGGCCTTTTATCATTGCCTCGCCAATTCTGCCTGCCCCGACAATGCCTATTTTACGTCCCTGGAAGGCAACCATAGCCTTCGGCTACAGCATTCTGGCTGCCATAAACTCTCCCATTTTCCTTATTTCCCTTTCCGTGTATTTCATTCATTTGTCTCGCCTCCGATTTCATTGCTGTTTATAACCCTGCCTGAATTTTCAAGTCCGGTGAGAAGACAGGCAGATGAAGATTATGGCAATACGGGGCACACCCAAGTGCCTAGTTAGGTCGCGGAAAGCCAATGCTATTCAGAAAAATTCGAATTCCGATGTATTCTTCGCAAACCATATGCATTGGGATAATTGTGCAGTATTTATACTTTTGTATTGGGGGAATTGATTAGCGCTGTTTCAAAACAAACATTAATATATCAATTATTCCGACTTAGGATTATGCAAATAAATCTTAAGCAGCTGAAAGACGAACTGGACACGGCAAGCAACCCGATATTTCTCTTCGATGATGATTGCGATGGATTGTGCTCTTTCCTCTTGTTTTGGCGCTATCTAAGGGAAGGGAAAGGATTTGTCGTGAAAGGCAGGCCATTGGTTGACTTGAAATATGCGAGAAAAGTTGAGGAAAACCTGCCCGACAAGGTTTTCATCCTGGATATTGCGCAGGTTGAGCAGGATTTTATCGACGAGGCAAGGAGGCTGGGCAGCAGCGTTGTCTGGGTTGACCACCACCCGCCTGAGGAAAGGGCAAATGTCAAGCATTATAATCCAAGATATCAAGGCAAGAACAGGCCGACCAGCCAGCTGTGCTGGGAGGTCACTGAAAAGGATGAATGGATTGGCGTTACAGGAACTGTTTCTGACTGGATGTACACTGATTTGGTAAAGGATTTCTCGAATAAAAGGCCCGAACTTATAGGGAAGGAAATCAAGACTGCAGAGCAGGCCCTGTATGACTCAAGGATTGGGCTTTTGGCAAGGATCCTCTCGTTCAACATGAAGGGCAAGCTTTCAGATGTGATGAAAGCCATTAAAGTGCTGACAAGGATACCGACACCCGAAGAAATCCTGGACCAGACATCTGATGCCGGAAAATTTATTTACAAAAGATATGAGAATGTGGACAAGATGTATTCCAAATTGCTCAAGCTCGCCATGAAAAAAGTTGACAAGGATGAGATTGTGGAGTATATTTACTCTGACGACCAGTGGAGCCTGACAAAAGACCTGTCAAACGAGATGGTTTACCGGCATCCCGATAAGGTGATAATAATCGGCCGCGAGAAGGATGGGGATGTCAAAATGAGCATAAGGTCAGTCAGGCATAATCTCCGGGCCATTCTTTCCAAATGCCTTATTGGAATTGAAGGGTATGGCGGCGGCCATGAGCATGCCTGCGGCGCGAATGTGAAAAAGCATGACCTGGAAAGGTTTTTGCGGCAGTTCAGGGAAGAGATCGGAAAAACAAAGTAGGACTATGCTTTAATTACAATTTTTGCGTCTGCAATTTTTTTCTGAGCCATTTCACAAAAGGCTAAATATGCTGCTGCCCCAAGCAGGTCAACATTTGGCTCGTTTGCCCGAATGCGCTCGGCCAAATCCGACAATTTTTTCCAGGCTTCTCCAAAATGATAATCAGGATCATCGGCAAATTGGCCAGTCAGCAACTGACCCCCTTGACTTTTTTGCGCCATCATATTTGCGTGGTAGGGTAGCGTTTCTCTTAATCGGTCATAGCCCTTGACAAGAATTGAAGGGTCTTTCACAATTTCCATTGCGAGGAAACCTGCCATTACAGCATGGTATCTGAACATTACAGTATCTTCAAATTT
Source organism: Candidatus Woesearchaeota archaeon (assembly GCA_018303405.1). NCBI lineage: Archaea > Nanobdellati > Candidatus Woesearchaeota > Candidatus Woesearchaeota archaeon. Next base: position 4,059 of record JAGVYD010000001.1, read on the forward strand.
ATCTGAATATACTGCATTGGCTGGCATGCAACTAAAAATTAAAGTTTGTTTAAAAGGTTTAGCTTTAGCTCCCCAATATCAGAAAATCCTCGTCTAAATATTTACCATAATGATTTACCCAATTCTTGAGTGTGTGATGGTATTTGAACCCCAACTTGCTGTAGAGTTTATGGGCAGCTTTGTTGCCCGAATATAGCGTCAAGTAAATGTTCCTCGGTTTCATTTCCTTTCTCACTCTTTTAATCAATTCAGACATTGCAAAGTAACCCAGACCGACCCCCCTGTATTGTCGTTTTATTGTTATACCCAATAAAACATTGCCTCGCAACTTGTAAAGCTGCCTTTCAGCCGATACACTGCCGACCATCCTTCCACTATCCTCCATCACAAGATAATAGCCCGTTTTCTTGCTGATTTTTTCCCAAGTATGATTGAGCCATTTCTTTTGATCGGCCAAGGTTGCTTTCTTGTCCATGAGCAGATATGTCTTTTCATCCACAAAAGTGTTGATATAGTTCATCAGTTTTCTGGCAGTATCCCTTTTATTTAAGTCTCTTAGAATTATTTTCCTTCCATCTTCCGCAATGAATTCTTTCTTCCATGCCATTTTCGTATAAAAAAACTATGCACCGACCGGGATTCGAACCCGGATAGCGAGCTTTCGTCTTGCATGCCAAAGCACTGCAATGGAAGGCTCGAATCATAGCCATTAGATCATCGGTGCAATAGCATTCTGGGTATGAGTAGAGTTTAAAAATCTTATTCATCCAATTACCGAATGTCATATCAGTTTCAAACAGAAAGTTATATTAACATACCCCTCCTGTTTTGTGGTATGAACAGCGACAATACAGACAACAATATAATTGTTTTTTGCGCCCACTCAGATGACCAGATTTTTGGGGCAGGAGGCACTCTTGCGAAGTATGCCAAGGAAGGCAAGAATATTTACACTTACATATTCTCATTCGGCGAATTTTCGCACCCCTGGCTCAAGAGGAATGTTTCTGTGAAAATGAGGGTCAAGGAATCCTATGATGTTGACAGGCTCATTGGCGGAAAAGGCATCAGGTTTTTCGACTTGAAGGAAGGCACTTTCCCCGAGGATGCAAAAAGGCTGAAGATAAACAAGGAAATCGAGAAGATAATACGCCAGAAAAAGCCGGTCAAGATATTCACCCATGCTGTTGATGACCCCCATCCGGACCACAGCGCTATGCACAGGATTGTTCTTGATACGTTCGACAAAATGGGCTACAAGTGCGATGTTTACACTTTTGACATATGGAACTGGTTTGCAGTCAAAGACAGGCACCTTCCAAAGCTTTGGGTGGATATCAGCAGCACTTTCAAAACAAAGATGGCAGCCCTCAGGACTTTCAAGAGCCAGAAAGCGGCTTTCATGACACTGTTGCCGTCCACTTACGCAAAGGCAATAATCTATGGGCTGAGGAATGGTGTCAAATTCGCAGAGGTCTTCCGCAAGATAAGGTAATAAAATGAAAAAACTTTTGATAGCGACAGATAATTTCCTTCCGAGGTGGGATGGTGTGTCGAGGTTTCTGTCAGAAATAGTGCCTCAGCTGGAATCCTTGTTTGACATAACGATAATGTCGCCTAAATTCAAGGGCGACTTGAAAGGCTGGGAGAACAGGAAATTAAAAAGGTTTGATATGACCCGCATAAAGGTGGGGGATATTGTGCTTGCCTGGCCCAACCATGATGAAATGAAAAAGCTTGTGGCTGACGCTGATATCGTCTGGGTCCAGACGCTTGGGCCAATCGGCGGCTTTGCAGTGCTCCAGGCCAGGAAGCTGAACAAGCCAGTTGTGACCTTTGTCCATTCTGTGGAATGGGAATTATTCTCAAAGGGAGTCAAGTGGTTCAAGCCATTTGTCTACATTTTTGCGAAATTCTATGCGCGCTGGCTTTACGGCAAATGCCAGCTGATGATGGTCCCGAGCTTGGAGACCGAGGAGCTTTACACCTATAATGGCATAATGACTCCCAAAAAGGTCGTGCATTTGGGGATAGACACGGAGAAATTCAGGCCGGCTGAAAATAAGATGGAAGCCAAGAGGAAAGTTGGCATCAACCCTGAGCACTATGTGATAGGCTACACTGGCCGGATTGCAAGGGAAAAGGACATTATGACTTTATACAGGGCTTTCATGAAGCTGAGGAAGGAACGCCAGGATGTCATGCTTATACTGGTTGGAGACGGGATTGAGCCCTATATGAAAATGCTGTCGGCAGACGAGCATGTAATTTTGCCAGGCTCTGTAAATAACATCCAGGAATATCTGCAGGCTATGGATATTTTTGTGCTTCCGAGCCTGACAGAGACAAGCAGCCTGTCCACGATGGAGGCCATGGCCTGCGGAGTCCCGGTTGTTACAACCAAGGTTGGATTTGTCAAAAGGTATGTGCATAATAAGGAGAACGGCCTTTTCTTCCCCAAGGGAAATGACGTCGTGCTCAAGATTAAGCTGATTCAGCTGCTGGAGCATGAGAGCCTGAGGAAGAGGCTTGGCGAGAATGCGAGGAAAACAATAACTGAGCGCTATATGTGGAGCAGCACAGTGGAAAGGATTAAGGCTATTCTTTTGTCTCTGGATTCTCCTTCTTAGGCTCTGGAAGCTTTTCGCCGATTGCCAGTTCCTTGACATGCCTCCGGGTAAAGATTATAAAGAGGGCAATTGTGAATGCTGCCCATATGATTGCAAGCGGCCGCATCATTGCGCTGACCCTTATGCCTGAAATTGCAAGGCCAAGCCCGATAAAATAAAGAAAGCCTGTCATCACGATTACCGCCATCAGGAAGAGCCATATCCACGATTTCCTGACCTGCTTCCGGACCAGCTTTTCCTCTTCCGGATTGACTGGCTTTCTTCTTCCGCCCTGGTAAAAATGTTGGGGCGCCTTGAATAGTGTGTGCGGATCTGCCATTGTTAACAACTATATTTTCAGTGATACGACTTTGCTGACGCTGTGCTCATCCATGGAGACGCCGTACAGCTGGTCAGCCTCGGCAATTATCCCGTCGTTGTGGCTGATTACGATGTATTGGGCGCGGTCAGAATATTTCTTGATGAGGTTCGACAGATGTTCTGAGTTTTTCTTGTCCAGAGCTGCATCCACCTCATCGAGGATATAGAAGCTCGCGGGGTCATGCTCCTGGATTGCAAAGATGAATGCCAGGGCCGTCATTGTCTTTTCCCCGCCGGAAAGGCTTTTTATGTCCAGGAATTTGCTGCCGGTGAGCTTGACTTTTATCATTAGGCCTCCCTCAAACGGCTTTTCCTTGTCCTCAAGCTCGAGCTCCACTTCCCCCTTGGTCGAAAGGGCGGCAAAAATTTCCCTGAAATTCTTGTGCACGACATCGAGAGTTTTCATGAAAAGGTCAGTTTTCTTTGTCTCAATCTCATTTATCATGACCAGGACTTCCTGCTTCTCCTGGCCCAGCTTTTCCTTCTTTTCAAGCAGGGAATGGTATTCCTTGTCAACGGCATCATAAATTTCCAGCGCCCTTAGGTTGACATTGCCAATATCCTGCACCATCTTCTCAAACTGCGATATTTCCTTCTTCAGCTCCTCTTCTGGCTTGTCCACGGTCTCCACGCCTTCATACTGCCTGAATTCCTCCTCAATTGCGGCAAGCTCAGCCTTCACGCGCGCATTGTCTATTGATAGCAGGTTCATCTTCTGCTCATATTTGCGTATTTCCTCTTCCTTGGAGATGATGCTGATTTCAGTCTGCTGCAATTCATCATTGAGCCTGTTCCTTCTTGCAAAGATTTCCTTGAATTGTGAATAGAATTTCTTTTCTTCCTTCTCCTTCTCCTTAAGCAGGCCCTCGTCCACCTTGATTTTTTCAGAAAGCTGCTTGCTTTCATCGCTGAATTTCTCCTTTTCCTTTTCGTGCTGCTTCAGGATTTTCTGTATGTTGCTGATCTCAGGCATGAAGATTGTGTCTATCTGGGTCGTTATGCCCTTGATGTCATTGACGAGGTTGCCAATCTCTGACTTGAGCTCCTCCTTTTTCTGCTCAAAAGTGTTCAATTCCGCGAGCAGGGCAGGGTTGCGGAGCTCACCAATCTTGGACCTTAATTCCTGCTTCTGTATTTTCAGCTTGGCCAGCTCCCTGTTCACGACGCTGACTTTGTTTACAATTTCGCTTAGGTTTTTTTCCGACCTGGCAAGGTCATCCTCCATGTCCTTCTTGAGCTTCTTGCTGAGTTCCAGGTCGCCTGTGTCAAGGTGGAAGCTTTTTTCAGTCTTGATTATTTCTCCTTCCAGGATAGCCTTTTCCTCGCGCAGCTCTGCAATCCTGTCCTCGCTTATCTTCCTCTTCTTTTCGAGCGCATCAATGACTGTTTCATTGTCCGCGATTTTTGCCTCAACCCTTTCAATGTGCTGTGTCAGCTCCCTTTCCTGGAATGCCAGCCCTTTTTTCTGCCTGTAGCCTCCGTGCATGGCCCCGGAAAGCTCAGCCATGTCCCCATCCACAGTAACCATTTTGGCATTGCCAATCCCAATCCTCCGCGCCACATCAATATTGTCCACAACAAGCGTGCTGCCGAAAACATACGAGAACACTTTCTTGAACTTGTTGTCATATGAGATCAGGTCAATGGCAAATCCGTGCGAGCCATTGGCTGTCTTAAGCTTCTTTATCTCTGCATCCAGCTGCTTTTCCTTGATTTTGTTCAATGGGAGGAATGTGGCTGTTCCAAGCTTGTTCTGCTTTAGGTATTTGATGCATTTGGCAGCTGTAAGGTCGTCTTCAACCACTACGCTTTTCAGGTGCAGCCCTGCCGCAACTTCCAGCGCAGTTGAGAATTTGCTCTGCACCTGCCCCAGGTCGGCCACCGTGCCGTAAACACCGCCAAAATCCTGCCTATTTTCCAGGATTTTCTTGAGCGCCTCCCCGGCACCCAGGCGTTCTGCAATCCCGATATTTTTTGCCCTGAGTTTTGCAGCCTCTTCCTGGTCTGCAATGAGATTCCTTCTTGCATTGGCGAGCTGGGAGGCATGAGTGACGTCCTCGCTCAACAGCTTGTTCAGCTCAAGGGTCGCTGCCTTGAACCGTTCCTTCTTTGCCTTGAGCTGGTCTATCTCCTTCTTGTTCTCCTTCTCGACTTCAAGAACTTTTGCAATCCTGTCATCTATGGTTTTGAGCTGGAAGTCAAGCCTGTCCTTTTCCCTGAGGAGGTTTTGCTGCTGTTCCCTGAGGCGCTGTATTTCATTCTGCTTTTCATCTGCAAGCTTGTCTATGTCCTCAATTTCCTTTTCAATGCTCCCTGCTGCATCGATTTTGTTGTCCTTCCTGAAATTGTCAATTTTCGCAAGGATGCGCAGGAGCTCCTTCTCCTTGCCATTTTTCTCTGTGTCAATGCTTATCCTGTCTGCCTTCATGCTCTCTATCTTGGCCGACATCTCCTCCATATTCTTCTTGAGCTGGCCGTGCCTTGAGTCAATCCTTGAAAGCTCATTGTTGATGGACGCAATTTTTGTGTTGCTGGTTGCCAGGTCAACCCTGATCTGCTCAACTTCCTTGTGGATCTTGATTTGCTCCTTTTCCCCGCGCTTTTCAACCTCGGCATTGAGCGCGGCCATTTCCTTGCGGTTCTCATCAAGCTTTGACTTCAGCTGGTCAATAATTTTCTGGACTTGGTCTGTCTTGCCTTTTTGGTGGCCTATGTCCCTGTCGAATTTGCCCCTTTCCAGAATTTTCCTGTCGAGATTTATTTTTAGCATGGAAGCCTTGTTTTGCTGTATCCTGCTCCCGAGCTCCCTGTATTTCATTGCCTCGTCCCGGTCCTTCTTCAGCTCTTTCAGATAGGTCTCCCTTTCCTTCAATATTATTTCAGCCTCGCTTATCTTGACATCGACTTTCTCAAGCTCCCTCAATGCCTTCTCCTTTTTCTCCTCATAAACCGAGATTCCTGCAATCTCCTCGACTATCTGCCGCCTTTCCTCCCCTGACATTTCAACAAACCTTACAATGTCGCCTTGCAGGATTATGTTATACCCATCAGGGTTTATCCTTGCCAATGACAATAGCTCCAGTATCTGCTGCCTTGTCCTTGCCTTGTCATTTATCCTGTATATGCTCTGGCCCGAGGGCCTTACAATGCGCGTTACCTTGACCTCGGCCTCATCTGTAGGGAAAGTCTTGCCAGTATTGTCGAAATAAATGCTCACTTCACCTTCCTTGGCCGCCTTCTTGGATTTGCCGCCGTTGTAGATTAAGTTGGCTGATTTTTCAGCCCGCAGGCTTTTTGTAGAGCCTTTGCCAAGGACAAAGCACAATGAGTCAAGGATATTTGATTTTCCAGAGCCGTTTGGACCAAGGACAACATTGTATTTGGGGCCGAAAATAAGCTCGGTCTTGTTCGCAAAGGACTTGAATCCCCGCAAGATTATGCTGTTGATTTTTGTCATTTTATCTGCCTTTGAGTTTTGATTCAGTTAATCTCTTGAGTTTTGATATGATTTCATGTATTTGTTCTTTGTTTCTTTTTAAGTATTCCGGAGATATCATTATCCCCCTGTAGGCTATATCATTCCTTGTCTTTCTAAGCTGGTCTATGAGAAATATCTGAGAGGAGCCGAAGTTGTCCGCATAGTGCCAGAGGTATGAAACGAGCGTTTCATGGCTGAGAGTCTTGTAGCCGTCAATTGACATGATTGCTGTTATTAGCTCCTTAACAATCTCATAGTAAGTTTCTACCACCAATGTGGCAAATTCCTCTGATTTTTCCTTTGTTCTAAGGTCTTTCTGCCTGAGAGCAACGAGCAAAAGAAGAGATTTTGCCTTTTCCATCTCAGGGGTAATCCTGGAAACATCCTCTGATTTGGCGTCCCATTGCTTCATTTGTCATGCACCGCCTTAAGATAACCATAGAGAACATGGCCATTGAGAATGTTGTTTAATAATTCCTTGCCCAGTTTTCTAATATCGCTCTCGAACAGGATACTTATTTTTCTGTTGAGAGCATTTTCATATTTTTCGACATTAATGTCAGACTCACCCGACTGCAGAAACAGGTCAATGTCGCTGTTTTCCGTATCCTCCCCGCGCGAAGCAGAGCCAAAAAGCACCACGCATGTAGGCTTAATCGTATCGTCGAGATAGCTGATAAGGTCAGATTTCCTGATTCTCCATATTAGGTTTTGCTGCTTTAGCAACCTGAAATCCTCATTCTCTGTGTTTGCCCTGAAAGAAGGGTAGATGCCCTTATTTTCCTTTATGACAAGGCCATCCTTGATTAGGGCAGCTAAGTGATTGATAACCGAGACCTGCGCCAGCTTGACCTTGCGTGACAGCTGCCTTATTAGAAAATCCTTTTTTGGATAGTCAAAAAACTCCTGCAAAATCCTATATCTGTTATAATTTTGTAGCATATGAAATATTTTTATAGCATATGATATAGATTATGAGCAAGTGGTATATAAATATATCGTTTGAGCAGTGGAAACAATTGTATCTGGCTTCAGAATTCCCCAAGCTTTTTTTGGCCAGAACTTGTATTGACTGCCCGCCAGCTTGCCCAGCTCTTCCTGAAAATAGAAGGGTACTTCCGGAAATTCCTGGCAAGGAATTCCTGGGTCATCGGGTCTGATGGGTAGCCAGAGCCAAAGTCCACGCCGATATCCTCCTTTATTTTTTCAATCTCCCTGTCCCTTGTCACTTTGGCAAGTATGGAAGCTGCTGAAACAACAGGGTACTTTGCATCTGCCTTGTGCTCTGCAACAAGCTTTATTTTTTTGGTGATGTGCTTGGCGATGTACCCTGAATATTTCCCTATATTGTTGCTCGGGCAGTCCAGATAGGCTGTAGCTGCCTTTAGCTCATTGATAATCTGGGCGCTTTTCCTTGCTTCCAGCCAGTTGAGGTTGTCAGAATCTGATAAAACAGCATCGTCAATCTCTTGAGGGGGGATTACTATGAGTTTGTGCTGCTTAATGATTTTCAGGATTTCCCCATAGAGCAATTCCCTTGCCCGAGGAGTCAGTTCCTTTGAATCCCTTGTGCCAATTTCCCGCAACTTTTTTTCATCCCTTGCATCAATCGTAACGCCGCAGATGACAAGCGGACCTATAGCAGGCCCCCTGCCAGCCTCATCAATGCCGAGTATCAATGCCATGCTGCGAGAATTGGTTGGGAGATATATAAATTATTTGCTAGCCTAATTCCCTTGTAAGCTAACCAAAAATTATATATATACTAACATATAGACAAATGTTCTTACAGCATTATAATGCACAAGATGAGGTGATTAGATGTCGAGTGAGGCAAATGATAACAAGACAGGATTGTTTCTAACAGCTATAGTGGCAGTAGTAGCTATATTTGGGATGGTTATGCTGTTCGGAGGGCAAAAAACTGGTACTCCACAGATAGTCTACACAGGAGGAGCTGATGCTGAAGTCAGCGAGGATTTGGCTGGCGAGGCAATTGCTGGAGCGACTTATGGTTTTAAGGATGCCTGCTGGCAATGCAATCTTGGGAATCTAATGAGATTTCGAACATGCGGCAGCTATGAAAATGTGACTGGCGTTTGCTGGACGCAATCCAAATGGATAAGTTATGGCAAGAGCCTATGCTCGGAATTTGGACTTAATGCCACAAACTTCACTTATTCGGGCAGATGCTTAGTAGGCACAAACAATTTGCCGCGCTTTTCGTAAGGCATTAATTTTATTTTCCTTTTTTTCTTTCTGTTTTTTATTGTGCTATCCCATTATTAGTTTACACATAAACATCACTCGGTGATGTTTATGTACAAATTGACATTTGAAAAAAGAGTTTGGATAGTAAAGCAATGGCA
>JAGVYD010000002.1 GCA_018303405.1 Candidatus Woesearchaeota archaeon
GAAGCTATGTAAGGTCAAGGCACATAAGAACGCAGGCAGCTGAGCTGTTTTGTAGGCTGATAGCCTACAACATCGGCTGTCGCCGATGGGATTTTCTACAGAGCCCCTGGCAAGACAAAATTTATATACTGAAAAGGCAAATTCTTGAATATGAAAAAAGGGGAATTGGATTTGCATAGGGTTCAGGCCAGGCATAAGGGCCAGGTTAGCATGGAATACCTCCTTGTAGTTGGCTTTGCCATGCTTATGACAATCCCTGTCCTCATTGTATTCTTCCAGCAGACAAATGAGCTTGGCAATACCTTTGCAGTGTCACAGGCAAGGACCATTGTGGATGGCCTTGCCCAGAGCGCGGATGAAGTCTATTACCAGGGCTATCCCGCCCAAAAAACTATCAAGGCCTATTTCCCTGAAAGCATTAATTCAATCACAATTGACGGACATGAAATCAACATTGAGATGAAAATGGGCAATGGCCTTTCAGACCTCTTTGCTGTCACAGCCGCCAATGTCACGGGAAATGTATCGACAGTGAGCGGCCCAAAATGGATTTTAATAAAAGCGAGTACTGAGACAGTCAACATCACGCAGGTGGGATAGATTGCCTATGCCCATCGGAAAATTATCTTCCATTCCAATGGTGGCTTTACATCAAGTGCCAGCGCGCAAGCTTGGCTGAACTGCAAATGAAAAGGAAAGCGCAATCAACAGTTGAATTCCTGATAATCTTCATGCTTGCCAGTTTTTTTTCCATTTTCATATTGTCATACACCGGCGGGCGGATCCAGGACATATTTTCTGACAATGAGTATGCAGCATCGCGGGACCTGGCTTTGGCGCTTCAGCGGGAAATAACGCTGGCCGCATCTGTGGACCCCGGCTATTCCCGAAAACTCATGGTTCCGCCTGATGCCAATGGCATATCATACACGACCCAGATCAAGGGCACTGTGCTGATTTTGTCCACTGAGAACTATGACCAGGTGCTGAACATCCCAATGGCAACGGGAAACTTTGTTCCGGGGGAGCTCAACATGGTCAACAATTCAAACGGCACAATCTATGTCGGCTGACGAAGGGAAAATGGTGCGAAGACTGAAAGCAGCGGGGCAACCACAATGCAATTAGAAAAGGGCAAAAGGAAAGGCAAATGGACAAAATAAAAGCAAATGGACAAAATGAGACTTTAGCGGGAAGACCCCGCGCCTCCAGGAATGGCCAGGTCTGGTTCCCGGATTTCATGATAGCGTCATTTATTTTTGTTGTCATAGCGGTATTATTCACTGTCTTCCTTGCCAATCAGGAAAGCCACGGCACGAACATTGATGTTTCTGCCATTGATGATGCAAATGCAATCAGCAACATGCTTATCACGCAGGGGAATCCAACCAACTGGACAGCCGGCTCAGTCAATTTTGTGGGCTTAACAAATCCGGGCAAACGCCTCAATTCTACAAAATTTGCCAGCCTCGCCGCGCTGGATTATAACCGTGCCAGGACTATCATGGGCACGAAGCATGATTTCATCGTCTATTTCCAGGATGTTCAGGGGAACCAAATTACAGTCGGAGGGCTTGACGTGGCTGGCAAGGCCGGCGTGACGCCCGGGAACATAGAATCCCAAGATGCAGGCGACATTGCCAGGGTCGGCAGGTTTGTCCTGCTGTCGCAGGGAACTCAATCAGACATTGTTGAAATGGTGATTTATGTATGGAACTGAGGAATGGATTTGGGAGACGGAACAGGAAGGGATTTTATTTCAGCACTGACGCCATGTTTGCCGCAACCCTGCTCATTGTCACAGCCGTCCTCTTCAGCATTTACTTTTTTAAATCATCGCCTACAGCGCAAAGCGGTTATTATTCGCAGGATATCATTGACCTGCTCTCTGAAATGAAGGTCAGCGAGCTTAATGCGACATATCTTCAGCAGCTGATGGCAGCCAGCAACCAGACAAACCTATCCAATAGCATCATTGAGCAGATAGGCATTTACCAGGTCACAGGCGAAACCGAAAATGCGAGAAATCTGACTATGACGCTTCTGCAAAACATGATCCCTGCGCGTTATGGATTTTCTCTTGCGATTGACGATGTTGTCCTGTACCAGCGGGATTTGGACTCCAGCAAATCCGCATTTGATGTCCAATCAGGGAAAAGGTTTGTCTCGGGTATTTCCGCGGCCAAGCCTGTCAAGGGATTTACGTCAAGGGCTTTCCTCTCAGGCGCCAGCAATCGCTATGTTTTTTCCTACATCTATTTTGGCGGCTATGTCGGCGACGGGAATTTTGTGCATTACCTCACGCTTCCAACGGTTTATACCAACATCAATGAGGCTTATTTTGAGGGAGTGATCCCTGAGGATTTTGACCTTTATGTAAATGACGCATATTCAGGCACATTCCTGAAAACAAGCATTGATGATTTAATACCTGAGACGCAGTATGTTGATTCGGGGTACCTTTCCAATTTTGTGCCTGGCACCAACACCCTCAGGTTTAACTTCACGTCGGGGAATGGCTATTTTGGCGGCGGGTTTTTCAGGGTCAGCACAAACACAACTGACATCAGCGATGTTTCCCTGGAGACAAGCGAAATCAACAAGAAGATTGAGCTGCCCGGCATTTATGGCGTTATCAACTTATATTCATCATTCATTGTGCCAGGCAATTTAAGCTCGATGGAACTATTCCTCAATTACTCCTCAGATCTCCCGGTTTTTGTGAATCTGGGTGGCAGGACAGTCTATGATTCCAACACCACAGGCCAGGTTGAAGTCACAATCCCCAACAATGACCTTGCGGCCCTGCTATACTATCCAAATTTAAGCCTGACCACAGTGCCTCTGAGGATTGGGCATTACCAGACAGTCAGCAGCAATCAGACTGGAAATGTCACAGACGTGGTGATAACTACCAGCGTAGCCAAAACCATGGAAAATATGGACATACTGGGCACTAATTTAACCAGGCTCGGCGCGGCCAAGGAGCTGGACTACACTTTCATTGACATTGTCCTTAACAGTTCAGGCAACAGGATTGGGCTGGTTTCCTATTTTGCGGCAAATGCACAAAAGGACAGCTGGCTGGATATAGATGAAACGGATTTGAATAACACAATCAAGGCCTATGATGAGAAAAATTCACCGAACAGGGCTTTGTGCAAAGGGATCAGGGAATCCAAGGAGATATTGCTTGGGCAAAGTGATTCCTCCAGAAAGCGAATAATCATGCTCATGACTGACGGCGACACAGATGACCCGTGCTCTCCGGCTGCGCCTGGCACTCCTGAGCAGCAGGCTATTTGGGAAGCATGCAATGCAACTGCCTTGTATAAAATAAAGTTCTACGCCATTGGGTTTGGCGTGGGCGCGGACAACGATACAATGGAACAAATCGCTAACTGCTCAGGCACGAAATACTACCAAAGCAACAATTTTTCGGAACTCGACCAGATTTATCGGGACCTTGCGACAGACATTGCAAACCAAAGCCTGACATTTGTCCAGCAAAAGTCCGTGACAGTCGGCGTTGCATCCCAATTGTACGAATCCAGCTATCTTGCGGTACAATACAACCAAACAGTGTATGACACATTCCAAAGGGTCCCTTTGACAATTGAAGACCCGGTTTTCAACAATACCATCAGCCAAGGAACCCTTGGCATTCCATCTGAGACGTCAATAGTCGATGCTAAAGTTGTGTCATATTCTGCAGATAAATGGACAAGCATGGTTGACTTGAACAATACATTCTACTCCTGGAAGCCATTGTTCGACCTTACAGACTTTGGCTCAGATTTCCTCCAACTGGGGGACCCATATGCAGTTTATGTGGATCCGGCTTTCATTGCCGACACAAATACGGTCAGGGTGAGGACCGCTGTTAATGCAACAGCCCTGGCAGGCGGTTCGGAATACAACAGAATCATCTACACAATACTTGCCAGGACTTTTTCAAGCTCAACCGGGATCGGCTCGCAGGCATCAGGCTGTAACTGGAATATCCTTTTTGAAGACGGCTCCAACATGACCCTGACAATCCCTTCAAGCGCTGTCACAAACAACACCTGCAGTTTTTATGACGATGTTTACAACACAGACGATGCAACTCAAAGCGCCATCTACAACCTTTTGCTGGAGTTGGACCTTGATGATGACGGATACATTGACATCAATGTTGGCTATCAGGGTTTCCTATTGTCCACGGCCACTGTTACAAGCGTCCCATACCTGTGGGGGCCTGCCACTGTGGAGGTGAGATTGTGGCAGTAAAAATCATCAGCCCAGCTGCATCCAGGGCAAAAGCCCAATCACTGTCATCTATGCAGTCTTCTAAAAACAGGAATAAGAAGGGATTTGTTTTCACCATGATGGCCATCTTTTTTGTTATTGTTGCAATGACAGCCTCCATCCTTTTCAGCAAATACACAGAGCGGAGCCAGGCCATTTCAATTGAATCGCGAGTTTTTACAATTAACAATTTCATCCATGATTTAGAAAGGGATATGTCGCGTGCATTATACATCGCCAGCTTCCGTGCCTTGCTTGGCATGACAAGCTACATGTCTGAAAATGGAACCTACATCACCAACCTGAGCGCAAACTTTGCAGAGCTTGTGCTGAATGGGACAATTTACAACCAAACAACCGAGCCTACCAATGATTCATATGTCACTCTATGGCTTGCCAAGGTCCAGCAGGAAGCCCAGGATATCGGAGTTACAATCGACGCATATAATTACAGCCTTTCTCTTGTGCAGCGTGAAACATGGAATCTGGAAATTGAGATGAATTTAACCCTTGTTGTGCAGGATGCGGCTGGCCTGGCGACCTGGACCAAGGACGACACAATCCGGACAACAATCCCAATCACTGGCCTGGAAGACCCTCTCTATACTGTTGGAAGCGACGGGCTGATCAGCAATATTATCATCCAAACCCCGTTTGAATTTTTTGTTAACCAGACTACCAGCAATGTATCGAATCTGCAGCAGCATGCAATTAACAGCTACTACATCGAGGACACTGATGCTCCGAGCTATGTCATGAGGCTGCAGGGCTTATTTTCATCATCTTCATTTGGCATAGAAAGCACAGTTTATTCCCTGAGCCTCGTGCCGCTGGGCCAATACAAGAACAAGTCAGTGGTAGACCATATCTACTGGAGCACCAGCAATCCGGCACACAATGCAATACAGGGCATGCCTTCCTGGTACAGGCTGGATAATTTAACGGGCCACTTTGACTCCTACGAAGTAAGTGACCTTGTCATAAACTGAGGCTGATGAAAAATTAATGTGAGGGATATCAATTAAACTATAATAAGCTATAATAAACTAATAAGCTATAATAAACTATAATATACCCCATACCTCCCCATATTAACTTGGGGCGTTACTGCATGCTGGAATTTGGAGCAGCCTGGCTTTCGCAATAACAAAGCTATATAAATACCCCTTCAAGCATGGATTATTATAGATGATAACAATACCAATAGCAAAAAAGGAAATACAAGTTGATTATATATGGCAAAAGCATATTATGGAATAGAATTAAACGAGCCAGGTCAGGACGATAAAGCTGCTGATTCTGTTGTCAATTTCAACCTTCCTCCGGACCTTGCGCAGGCAGTCCAGGAGCTTGGATTCACAGAATGGACAGATATCCAGCGAAAAAGCATCCCATTGGTCCAGCAAGGCCAGGATGTAATCGGGCAATCCAAGACCGGCTCTGGAAAGACTGCAGCATTTGGGCTCCCTCTGCTGGAAAAAATCAAGCATGGCAGGGGCCTGCAGGCATTGATACTTGTGCCAACACGGGAGCTTGCAGAGCAGGTCACAACTGAGATGAAGAAATTCTCCAAATTTCGGCCCATGAACATAATTTCAGTGTACGGCGGTGTTTCAATAAACCCACAGATAGACTACCTTCCCTCTGCTGACATTGTAGTGGGCACGCCTGGCAGGATTCTCGACCACACAGACCGCAGGACCATTGACTATTCCAAGATAAGCATGCTTGTACTTGATGAGGCAGACAAGATGTTTGAAATGGGTTTTGTGGAGGATGTTGATGTAATAATCTCCCATATCCCTAAGAATAGGCAAACCTTGCTGTTTTCAGCTACCATGTCTTCGGATGTCCTGAGGATAGTTGACAAATACATGAAAAAGCCAGTGAGTGTTAAGGTCCAGTCCTATGTGGAGCAGGGTAAATTGGTCCAGCATTATTATGACGTTGATCAGCGCGACAAGTTTTCGCTTCTGGTCCATCTCCTTAAAAGCGAGACGCAGGACCTCACAATGATTTTCTGCGCCACAAGGCGCATGGTGGATGTGCTGCACAGGAATCTGGAGAGGCAGGGAATAAGCTCCGAGGCATTGCATGGCGGCCTGACACAGGCGCAAAGAAAGGTATCCATTGACAAATTCCATAAGAAAGAGGCCAACATTCTGGTTGCAAGCGATGTTGCAGCGCGAGGCCTTGACATCAAGAATGTATCGCACATCTATAATTATGACCTGCCCAAGACTTCAAAGGAATATATCCACAGGATAGGCAGGACTGCAAGGGCAGGCTCGCAAGGCAAGGTCATCAGCCTCCTATCTCATATGGACCATGATAATTTCAGCAGGGTTCTTGAGGACAGGAGCCTGATCGTGCAAAAATTGCCGTGCCCCAGTTTTGCCAGGGTCGCATTCTCCATGCCGCAAAGGGGGCCAAGGCCATCTGGCGGCAGGAGGTTTGGGGGAAGACCAGGCCACAGGATGCATTCCGGGCAGGGCCACCGCAGCCAGTCACACAGCAGTGGAGGGCATCACAGAACCGGGCAATCAGGCTATTCGCACTCTTATTCCGGCCAATCCAGGCAAGGCTCACACAACAGGCACTCAGGCGGCCGCACAGGAGGCTCCAGCCATTCCGCAGCCCATTCTCAGCATCGAAGCCACAGCCAGGGAAATAATCGCGGAAACCCTGGTCATCAGGGAAGGCCGCAGCATCACCAATAAACATCAGATAAAAATAACATCAGATAAAAATGCCAATTAAGAAAAAAAATACAGGAAAAGACAGTAAGCCAGGGCAGAAAAAAGGAAATAAAACAACATTTCTTTCAAAGAGCCAAAATGCAGTCAAGTATTTTATTGGCCTTGCAGTTTGCCTGCTTATCAGGCTAATTCCCAACCGAATCCCAAATGTTGAGCCTGTGATGACCACAATCATGCCATTTGGAAAAAAATTCAAGGCAATCTCAAGTTTTATTTTTGGCGCCCTCTCCATTGTCATCTACGATATAATCACAAGGAAAGTCGGGGCCTGGACATGGGTAACGGCATTTATGTACGGCCTTGTGGGCCTGTTTGCCGCAGCCTATCTTTCAAAGAAGGCAAACAAGGCCAGATATTATGTTGGCTATTCAATTATAGCTACCCTTGTCTATGACGCCGTCACCGGAATTGGCACAGGCGTCCTGCTTTTCGGGCAGGGCCTGGTGGAAACAATTTTGCTGCAGGTTCCATTCACATTGTGGCATCTCGGGAGCAACATAGTGCTTGCAGCCTTATTCAGCCCTCTAATCTACAAATGGGTCTTGGAGAATCCCAGCCTGGAAACCTCCAATGTCTACCAGAAGTTCAGGTCACTCGTAGCTTCTTAGGGCAGCTTCTTAGGCAGTTGGTCCGATTAATTGCATCCTCCCAGAATAACCTTTAAAAACATGTCAGCATATCACTCTTGCATGGCAGTTGCTAAATCTGGGATATACAATAGCATGGGCAATACCATGGGCGCGGCCATTTCGGGCATTTCATTATTTTGCATTGCCGCATTGGTTTCCCTGTCAGGCGCGTTTGGCCAATCTTCACCATCTTTATACTATGCAGATGTGGAGTTCACGATAAGCTCTGATGGCATTGTGGCAATCTCCGGCCTCGCAAACCATCCAGCGCTGGCAGCCCAGGCAACATCCATTTACACCTCAAAAAAAGCCCAGTACTGGACATTCAATATGACTTTGGAAGAATCTTTTTCTGATTTTGCCTATGCAGTCCACTTGCCCGAAAAGGCTGTGATTAATTACATCAAGACTTCGACTCAGTTCAGGCTCGGCACTGACGGTGAAAAGCAATTTGTAAAAGCATCAGGGCAGGATGCTCCAATGTCAATAGTCATTCAATACACGCAGGATTCGCCGGAAACCAGCACAGCTCACAACATTGTTGCGTATGCTTTGCCTTTGGCCATTGCAGTTATTGTTTCATTATTTGCCTATTTTATCAAGTCGCGAGCGCACAAGAATCCAGCTGCAAAGGAATCCGGGAAGCCGGAAGATGAGCCTGGTGAATCCGCTGATGGAAAAATTGGCGCATCAGGTGAAAAGCCTGCAAGGCAATGGTACAACAAGGACATGCTCCCGGAGAGGCAGAGGCAGATAGTGGAGATAATTGAAAGAAATAAAGGCCCGGTACCGCAGAAAAGGCTTGAAACCGAGATAGGCATCCCAAAATCATCATTGTCCAGGAATATTGATTCCCTGACGCGGAAAGGCATTATTAGAAAGGAAGGCAAAGGAATGAGCAACGTTATCTGCCTCAATGACGAGAAGCCCAGCCTATTGGACACTATTGGATAAGTGAGCTTAAGTTTGTTCTAACATGGAAACTCCGATTTTAACGGTGTTAATGGCATTTTTACCTTGTTCCGCCCTGTTCCTCCTTGTTCCGGCATATTCCGGCGAAAATTATTATGCTGTTCCACCTTTCTACTGCCTACGCTAATAGTAAATTTATTAAAATGCAAAATAATTTTTGCATAAACGGAGGTAAGCAAAATGAAACTGAAGGATATATTGCTGCTCAGTGCGGTTGTTGCGGTGATGTTAATGCTGCCGCTGGCATTCGCTCAGGACGGCACAAATGAAACAGATGACAATGACTCGGATGCAAATGACACTTCTGATGTCAATGTCTCGGTCAATGTGACAATTGACACAAATGTCTCGGTCAATGTGACTGATACAAATACCACTGGCAATGCGACCATGGGGAACCAAACCAACCAGACTGGCATCAACCAGACCATTAATAACCAGACCGGTACCAACCAGACTGGCAACAATCAAACGCAGAATGAGACTGACGACGATTATGATGACGACACCCAGAATGAGACTTCCATAATGGGCAACTTGCACGGCGCAAGGGTCAGATTGCTCCAGCTTGAAAAATCGCTGACAAGGAACATCCTTGCAGGCTATGTGATTGTGGACGGAATCGAGGCGAGGAACCTGAGCGTCAATACCACTGAGCTTAGGGCAATCCTGGCTGAGATGGAAATCCTCAGGGATGCTGTGCATGACACAGTCCCGCAGAACAATACTGCTGAGACTGCCCACCAGTTCGTGGAATTCA
This sequence comes from Candidatus Woesearchaeota archaeon, assembly GCA_018303405.1. Classification (NCBI taxonomy): domain Archaea; kingdom Nanobdellati; phylum Candidatus Woesearchaeota; species Candidatus Woesearchaeota archaeon. Next base: position 9,411 of record JAGVYD010000002.1, read on the forward strand.
AGCACCAGGCAATTGATTTGTCCAAGGAATTCAGGGAAGCAGCCAGGGCAATTATAAATGGCCCGTTGAGGGAAGAATTCAAGGGCAGGATAAGGCTAAAGCTTGATGATGACAGCTATTCCAGCATTTCAGAGCAGCTTAAGCTTGAGATTCGGGAGTACAATGCAAACCGGGTCAAGGAACTGCGGGAATTGCTGAACGAGAACCTGGATGAGCTTGAAGACAGGATAAGGTCAGGAGAGCTTGATTCGGAAGAGATTAGGGAAATCGTCAAGAACAGGTTCAAGTCGCTGGAAAAGGACCTGAAAAAAGATGCCTTCTTTAACCTGAGGGAGGATTCTGCAAAATCAGCTGTCTTGAGCCTGGCCGCGCTTGAAAAGGCAAGGAAGGATGACAAGATCCTCAGCCGGGAGCTGATACAATCCAGGAAAGACAATGCCAAGGATGCCCAGGCCAGGAAGCTCTTGGAGCTAAGGGAGAAGAAGCTTGAAAAGGAACAGGAAAGGCTGAACAAGGCGCAGGAAAAGCTGGCCGAGAAGCTGCAAAAACAAAATGGCAAGAACGGCAACAGTGGAAGCGATGATGACAACGACGACGAAGATGATGACGACAATGGCAATGGCCGTTCAGGAAGGAGATGAGGTGAATCCAAATGAAACTGACTAGCAACTTGCTGGCACTGCTGGTGGTCGCAGCTGTATTTGCTGGATGCACAACCCAGACCGGTGAGGAAAGCCCAACCCTTCCTGGAGATGACACCGCAGGAACCCAGGAGCCGGCTGTGACTCCAACAGAGGAGACCCAGGCCTTGTCTGACATTGATTCCACAATTGTGGATGAGAACAGCGAGGTAGAAATAGGCGAGATGATTTAGCATCTCGGTTTTTATTTTTTTACTTTTTATCTTATGCCTTTATCTTATGCTTTTTTATCTTATTCTCATTCCTGTCTAAGCATGTAATCCTTAACAGCCTGCATATGCTTGCATTCCTTTTTGTGGTAGTAGAATGACGGGCATTCGCACCATTTTGTGTTCATGTCCACCATGTAATATTTCCCTTTCTCCTTCTTGGAGGCGACATTGAATTTGCCGTCGCCGAGTGCTACAATCTCTGATGAATGGATAGAATCGCCATCCACTTCAGGCTTTTCTTCCGGCACACTAAACACATTATGCACACCGGATATTTCTTCCTTTGTGAGCCTTGCCCCGACCTTCTCAACCACTTTTGCGCCCAGGAATGAGCCAAGGTTAGCAGCTTTTTCAAGGCCAAGCCCATTGGCAATGCCGTACAAAATGCCTGCAGCATACATGTCCCCTGCGCCTGTCGTGTCCACTGCATTTGCAAGCCTGCCCTCGACCATGCTCATCTTCCCATCCTGCACAATTATCGAGCCTTCAGGCCCAAGCTTGACTGCGCAAATCTTGGAGTGGGATGACATCTCCATGGCCGCATTTTCCCTTTTCTTTCCTGTAAAGGCTTCTGCCTCTGCCTCATTGGCCAAAAGCACATCAACATATTTGTCAGCAACATAGACTAGATCGTGGAGGTTGCCCTTAATCACATTCACATCCGCAAGGTCCAGCGCAATCAATGTGCCATGCTTTTTTGCCAGCTCCATTGCATGCAGGCACGTTTTCCTTAAAAGCTCGTCCACCAATTCATAGGCGGTAATGTACAAAATCCTGCTGTCCCTGATGTCATTTTCAAGAATGCTTTCATGGCCAATTTTCGAGGCACAGCCTATATGCACCGCAAAAGTCCTTTGGGTGTCAGGTGTTATGAGGGTTATTGCCTTGCCTGTCATGCCTTCCTTCCTTCCAATCCTGGATTCAACGCCTGTCTCAATCAGCTTTTTCTCGTAGATGTCGCCATGCCTGTCTTTTCCAACTGTGCCGACAAAAATGACTTTGCTGCCGAGCAGGGCCAGGCATGAAAGCGTGTTGGCGCTGGCGCCCCCGGGCTCAAGGCTTTGTTCATGGCCAAGCAATTTTTCCTCGATTTCCTTGACCCTTGCCTCATTGACCAGGCTCATTGTTCCTTTCTCAATCCTGAAAGTCAGGAACTTTTCCTCAGGAAGGCTGACAAGAATGTCCATGAGCGCATTGCCTATCCCCATGACATCATACTTCTTCTGGTCTCTGCCTTCGCTGTCTTTTGCTTCAGCCATGGCAATGCGAAGGCATTTTGCTTTTAAAAAGATAAGCTTTTTAACCCCTCCGCCACAACATGGCATCATGAAAAAGATGGGATTTCTCAGGGACATAGCGGATGAAATTGTGCCTGACATGGGCATATACAAGCATGTGGACGCAATGCTTGACAGGATTAATTCACGCATAAGGAAATTGAAGGTCAGGGCAAAGGCAGTTGCAGGCGGCTCAATAGCCAAGAACAATTTTATCAGGCATGACCATGACATTGACCTCTTTGTAAAGTTCGACAAAAAATACAAGAGCGAGGAGCTCAGCGACTATCTTGCCAAAATACTCTCCGGGATGAGGGCAGAGAGGATACACGGCTCGCGCGATTATTTTCGCATAAGGAATGGCCACAATTTTGAGATTGTTCCCGTGATGGACATCAGGAAAGGCCCAGAATCCCAAAATGTTACAGACATGTCGCCATTGCATGTCAATTGGGTGAATGCAATTACCAGGAAAAACCCAAAGCTGCTCAGCGAGATAAGGCTTACAAAGCAATTCTGCAAGGCACAGGGCGTTTACGGCGCTGAGAGCTACATCCGGGGATTTTCCGGGCATGTTATTGATATCATCACACTACACTATGGGGGATTTCTGCCCCTGGCCCGCAATGCCAGCAAATGGAAGCCCGGGCAGGTGGTGGACTACCACAATGTCTACAAGGGCAAGGCGCGCCAGGTTCTCAATGAGTCAAAGCTCGGCCCATTGATTGTGATTGACCCAATCATGCCTGAAAGGAATGCATCTGCGGCGCTCAGCGAGGAGAAATTCCAGGGTTTTATTTCGGCATGCGACAGGTTCCTGGGGAATCCTTCAAAGCAATTTTTTCAGATTGCCAAAGTCACGCCAGAAACACTCAGGATGAAGCATAAGGGCAAAAAAGTCTTCTGTTTCAGCATCTCTCTTGTCGACGGAAAAGAGGACGTGGTCGGGGCCAGGCTCGCGAGAGGAGTAGAGTTCATGTCGCGGCAGGCTGAAAAATACGGGTTTAAGCTTGCAGCTTCCGGCTTTGCCTATGACCGGAAAACAAGCGGCATGGCATATTTTGTAATGAACAATGATGCTCTTCCATCCAAGATGGTTCTGCAGGGCCCGCCATTGGCAAGCAGGGAGCACGTTGCCAGGTTTAAGAAGGTACACAGGAAAACATATGTGAAGGGCAAATCAATATATGCAATCGAGAACAGGAAGATGACTAAATTTTCAGATTATGCCCTCTTCATCGCAAGGGATAAATTCTTCAAAGATAAAATAAAGAAATTCCAGCTGGCCAAATGAAAAGGATAATTTTTGACGTCGGGACTCCGGTAATCAAGTGGGATTATGCGATAACTTATGGCATACTTGAGCAGATGGGTGTAAAGCCAAAGAATGCCAGGAAATTCTACCTGAACGACGATTACCTTGAATTTTCCAGGGGAAACATAACCGGCCAGCAATTTTATGAGGCCCTGGTCACAAAGCACCTTAAGCGCAAATTGACTTTTCAGCAAGTCAGGGATTCCCATGATGCCGAGCTTTACGAGGTGGATTTTGAAACCCTTGACATCCTCAAGAAAATCCCGAGAGACAGGCTCGCATTCTTGACAGACACCAATGAATGGCAGACCGCCAAGGAGCGGATGATGGTCGACCTTACGGATTATTCAGATGAAATCTTCCGCTCGCATGAGATTCGGATGCTGAAGATAGATGAAGGGTGCTTTCCATTCATTGCAGGCGCGCTCGGCGCACTGCCCCATGAATTATTGCTGGTCGATGACAACCCGGAGAAGCTTGCCATGGCTGCAAACCATGGTTTTCGCACCCTGGAATTCAAGAATGCAGGCCAGGCTAAGCAGGAATTGACGAGGCTAAACCTGATCTGATTGAAAATCAAAGAAAAAAAGAAGAAAATATTCCCCTTTAGTCTTTATGGTTTATAAACCAATACCTAATCTTATTTATAAATATTATTGTTCTAAAAACTATACATCCTTCTGCGTCAAAATTTTTCCCGTCGATAAAAATTTTAGTTATATGGACTTATATGTATTAATCTATCCTCACTCTTTTATTTTTTGTCACAATTGTGTCGTTACGTGCTAAATTATAAAGTATATCCCTTCTATAAAAAGCCAATCAAAGCGGCCTTGTCCGAAAAGTTAGTTTGGGCATCAATTTTGCGAAGCCCATTCCCGGAGGGATTATGCATTTTTCGGGGTCGCAGAGGAGAAAAATGCAATGCATGGGAAGCTGCAATGCTGAGCGGATGCCCAAACCGAGCTGAAAGGCGAGTTTTCGGACAAGGCCAATCAAAGCAAAAAATTTAAATGCAGAGTGAGTTGCTGATTTCTGATAACAATGGCCGGACTATATGATCCATCTTTGCTTCCTGTTTTGGGATTTGGCGTCATTCTGGTAGCGTTGGCTTTCTGGCTGGACAGGCGCATACTGCATTATTTCTCGCGAAAAGGCACAGGCTCGGTGAACAAATTCATGAAATTTGTCAGCAACAGCTATTTCATTGCTTTCATGGTGCTTTTGGCTGTCCTTGCAATGCTGCAGGCGGGCGCTGATTTTGCCCACACAGTCTACCATCTTGCCGTCGGCGCGGGAATCATGGCATTTAATGTCCTGATAAAATTCATTGTCAGGAGAGACAGGCCAGTCCATATGATTTATTTCCCTGTGATAAGATTGCCGGATTATTCTTTCCCTTCAGCGCACTCAACTGCTGTTTTTGCAGTTATGGGCATGATTGCAGGCTCCGGTGCGGCATTGAAGGTTTTCTGGCTCGGGTTTTCCCTGCTTGTCGCCTTCAGCAGGATTTACCTTAAGGAGCACTGGGCAAGCGATGTTGTTTCAGGCGCTGTGATAAGCTATCTCCTGATGACAATATTAAGCTATTGAATTAGGGCAAATTAGTTAAATTGGGGCTGCTTTATTCGCCAATACAATATGGTACACTCACTTGAGATTAAGCGAAAGGTTGTGCACCTGTTCACCGGAATATTCATAGCGTTGGGCTATTATTTCGGCTTTGTCAGCTGGCAGCTGTTGCTGGCTGTTATTGTGGCGGGCTTTATTGTGAGCCATTACGCCAAGACAAAATTCATCCCTGTTGTTGACTGGTTTCTCGAGCACTTTGACAGGAAAGAGGACAGGAGGAATTTTCCAGGCAAAGGCGCTTTGACATTGGTTATGGGGTGCTTTCTTGCCATTGTCCTGTTTGACAAAAATACTGCCTTGGCAGCGATGATGATTCTTGCTCTCGGCGACAGCATTGGGGCGCTGCTCGGCCCATTCGGGAGAATACAGAATCCTCTCAACAAGCTCAAGTTTGTGGAAGGCATGGTGGCTGGCGCAATAGCCGGGTTTGTTGGCGCGGCAATCTTTGTCACATGGGGCCAGGCATTCTGGGCCAGCGTCATAGCCATGACTGTGGAAGGCCTTGACCTTAAATTCCAGGAGATGGAAATGGACGACAATATCCTTGTGCCTGTTGTTGCCGGGATTGTAATCAAGGCAATGCAGGCAGTTTAGGCTTAATCATGCCCAGCGCATCCTTATTTGAAATTGCTTAAGAAAAATATGGCAAATATCAACACACTTGAGAGGTGCATTAAGGATGGTGTCAGATAATGTATTGCGGGCAAGGCAGATTATTGCAAAGTATTCCGAAGTATTTGAGAGCCTGATGGAATTTGAACGGACCAAGAAGCTGCCCAAGCTTTATAGGCGGAAGAGGCTGAACATTACAATAGATGAAAATGTGTTGCGCGATTTCAAAAAATACTGTGGCAAAAATGGCATTAACATGTCCCGTTGGCTGGAAAGAAAAATGGTGGATGCCGTGAAGACTGCATAATTTACACACAAAATTTATATATACTCTCTGCTATTTTTGCCTTATAAAAGAGGTCCAATCAAAATGAGACTGTTGGTACTGATTATTGTCATGAGTTTAATTGCCATACCTGGTTCCCTCGCAGTGCTGAGCTGCAATATTGTCCTGGACAATCCTGCAGGGACCGGCTGTGCCGCGCCATCCATTGTCGTTTTCAGGATGATGGGCATGACAAATTCTCATGCAGGGGATTATACAGCCTCTGCAGCCACGCATCCATATGCAGTCTGCTGCAGCGCCTCTGCAGCCTTGACGCACGCCGGCGCAAATGTGGTAGAACTGGCAGCTACAAGCAACTCAAATGTGTGGCAACCCGGGTCTTCTCAGCCAGTCCTGATTCAGCTCGGGCCCGCCCCGACAGTGCAATGCCAGGTAACTGCAGCTGCCTGCAGTGCAGGATACACAACCTTGGCATCAATGATTTCACCTGCAAATTCCCATGTTGGCCAGCCAGCTGATTATACCACAAAAATCTGCTGCACAGAAGGCGGGGCGGCATGTCCGCCAGACGGCACTGTCTGCTCTGTTGATGGTGATTGCTGCGCGACGAGTTATTGCTCGAGAATTAATCCTGATGAAGGGAGTGTGAGTCCGCATTGTTGCCGAAAGGGATGGTATTGGAGCGATATAACTGGTACATGTCGTGAATCAGAACTTTGTTATGAGCCATCGGACCTGTATCCTTGCGACTTTGCACCGCCCAACAACCCTCCGAACTGCCCGCCATGGAGCCCATGCCCAGCATACAATGCCAATTGGTGGCAGGATACAAATTGCATTTCCAATGCTTTGGGCGCGTGCTGCTATGTGCCAAAATACGGGCTTGACCCATTCTGGGAGACAACCGACGCCTCAGGCAACTCCAACATCAAAGTCTACAACCGAGTAGGCGGGAAAACTTAGAGAATGAATCCCTGATTTTATAATCTTAATTTTATCGTGTCCTGCAATCTCCCTATTATTTTCCTAATATCCTCCTTTCTTCTGTTCAAATAATCCGGCTTCAAGAATAACCCATCATACGCAATTTTATTGCGGATTATCCTTAACTCATCCATCAGCATAAGTTCTGCCTGGCTGAAAATCGCATATTCATCACGTAAATATTGTATTTGTATTTTATGTGCGCCCTCACCATATGCTTTCCAGCCATCGAGAAGCAGCAGGACGCTTGCGAGTTCCCGGATTATCTCATAATATTCTTTAGTGACATTTGATGGATATTTTTGACTATCAATATGCTCAATCATGTCAAGGGTTACCTTAATTATTTTGAGGATAGACTTGGCCCTTTCCCTGTTCGGAGTGACTTTTATTAAACCTTGGCTCATCTTAAAAGATTTTTAGGTAACCTTTCAAGACTATGCCATTAGCAATATTATTCTTAAGCTCTTTGCTCAATTTTCCGAAATTCCCACTAAAAAACACATGAATTTTCCGACCCAATTTATTTTCGTAATTTTTCAAATTCAGGTTCGTTTCTTCGGACATCACAAATAAATCAATGTCACTTTGCTTTGTATCCTCCCCGAGTGAGGTAGACCCGAATAAGACTACAGCATTAGGCATACATTCCTCTGATATATAATCCATCAGGCCCGATTCATGGATGGACAGCAAGGTATGTATTTTCTTTCGCAGTGTAAAATCATTATTTTCTATATTTGCTGCATAAAGGGGATACTTTGTAGCCCGCTCTTCCTTTACAACGACCAATCCTTCGGTTATTAATTCTTTAAGGTATATCTTAATAGAGGTTGGCGCAACTCCAACGATTCGGCTTAATTCCCTCAACCTATATCCTGTTCCATCAGCTATTGGGTCATGGAAAAATACGTTTAATAGTTTTTCTTTGTTAGTTGGTCTTAACATATGTAATAAGTATATAACAACTGTTATAAAAATATTACGGCTTTTGTCCTGAACTGCTCTTTCTCCTTATTTATTAATCAGTGATGGTCGAATCTGCATTAACCGGAAATCTTCCGGATTTTTTGGGCAAAGGCTTATTAAAAACTGAAACCATTATATAGTAGTTACTTTAGTGACGGGGGTGTAAGACATGTTTTGGAAAAAGAAAGAGAGCAAAGGAGAATATTATCCAAGCGAATACAATAACTTAACCTTAATCAATGATATCATTTATGGAATCATTCGTGAGAGACTCAGATCCATGCAGGCAGAGACAAAAAAGATGACCGATCTGGTATATTCCAGAAAACACATTACATATGATGATGTTTCGCATAAAATAAGAGAAATTCAAAATAGGACAGAAGAAAAATTAGACGACATTAGACAACGGACACATGCAGCAGCACATAGGATAATGTATGGCAAATAAAATGACTACGCAAGGTCCAAGCCTTATTCAGAAATTAATAAAAATATCCGATCCGTTTGTATTTTTTGCTAAATGCTTTCAATAGTCCTCCTGAGTCGTTTTAATCTATTGGGTTGGATTGCGCCAATCAATACTTCGCATTCAAGCATAAAATCTTCAGCTTCCAACATGAACTGCTCGGAAGTTTTAACAATGCTAAGCAGGCCTATTTTATCCATAACGGAATATTGTTTACGAATCCGCTCTTTTTTGGCAATTTCCAGTTTCCCTTTCAAATCTGGTCTATTGAAAACGAAGCCAATCATCATACTTGTGGCTGAATGGTTAAGACTCTTTATTCCGGCACGATAAAGCATTGCCAATGCAGCATTGTACATGGCATAGTATGCTTCCCCAACTGAATTCTCATAAAGACGAGCCTTATATAGAATTTTTGCTGATCTGAGGCAATTTTTTGATTTGATGACATAGGATTTGCATATCTCAACTGAAGGGCTAATCAGTATTACCTTCTCCTCCGATTTCATTTTCCTTAAATAATCCAAGCTTTTCATAATATTCTTCCATGCCCTGTACTATGACATGATTCCTGATTATTTCCTTTGCCAATAAGGATGATTTGTTGAACATGCCAGTTTGTATGCTTAACCTGCTGTTTATGTTCTCAATTTGCTTTTTCAGCTTTATGTCATTAGTTTCGATGAAAACATCTATATCGCTGTTGTTTCTTGCGGAGAATTTCGCATAGCTTCCGAAGAGCAATATTATGCAGCCCTTTGTTTTTTCAATGATATCAGAGATAATTGGACCTAAATAAGGATAATGCCGGATCAACTTAATCAATTTATAATTTTCAGCCATAAAAACGTATACTCGTGCTACCTTGTTTTTTTTCAAAAAATGCATTTTATTCCTGCCAATCTCCTCCCACGATGCGATATTGTCTTTATCCAATAAGCTTAAGCTCCGCTGTATGCTCGAAAGCGAAACTCCCAATTCCTTTGACAAGGCACGGCCGTGCATATCCTGGTTAAGCAAAGCGAGTATAATCTCATATTGGATATTGATTCTTTTTTGGTTCATATGATTCAATAATGAATCAGTATTAATAAATATTCCCTTTTTTTAAAGTATTCAAGAATCCCTCATGGATTAAACCCTTTAGGCAAGTCCGGGAAAACACGGCCAGGCCCGCGGAAAGTGATGAATTGCTGGCGGCGGAGGTCTTGCGGATATATCCCTGCAGCATGTGTATCATACAAAGAAGGATAAAATATGGCACTTTCAACGCCGCCAAGAATCATTGACAGAGCTTCCTCGCCCATAACATTGAGAATTGCATCTTTGCTTAATCCTTTGTTTATTGTTATATCGCCGCCTCTCACAGTCAGGCTGTCAGGCATAAAAAAAGTTCCATTGCTATTTGAGTTTGCAGGGCGAACAATAATATAATCTCTTCTTACCTCCAAGTCAAGCGGTGCTGTGCCCTGCGGCACAGCATGCATATTTGAATAAGCAAATTTAGCTACGCTGTCTGGATGCGCAAAATTCGAATCTGCAATCGCAATGATTCGTCTGTTCTCACCAAAATAGCCATCAGTATCATTTTTTGTTGTTGTCATCATTTTTAGCGTATCATTGAAAAATTGCGCAGTTGCATTCAGTTGATCGACATTAATATAACCCTGGCTGGCAAGAGCTGGAATGTTGCCCAAAATCCAGATTGTATCTTTGACTGATGAATCAGTAAGTGCAACATATTTCTTGCTAGGTATCGTATTTCTCCTATATCCTCCTTCGACTATATCTGGCGTCACCAGCCCTTCAAAATACGCCGTGTCCAGCCCTTGATCACTTGTATCTGCATTCGCAAGGTAGTGCAGCAATGTTGAATCCAATGTTCCTGGCGCCAAAATCAATCCTGAGCGCAAATGCCTTGGCCCGTTTGCAGCAATGTGCTCTTCATCAAATGAAGCTTTGAATGTCCTGCCAGCAGTTGCTTTCCCGGAATCCATGCTTGTTTTCACATACACACTGTCAACAGGAGTTCCTTTGAAATAATCCTCGAAATTCAATGTAACCAACCTGTAATTTGTCGGCGCAACAACCAAATTTCCAGTTGTGTCATCCAGCCCTGCAATGTAGATTGGCGTTCCCCATCCGCCGCCAGCTGCCAATCTCGCTCTGAGCGTGTCTCCATCGCTTGGATTCATCTGAAGGTGGAAAGCATTGTCAGCCTGCGGATTTGTTTTCCCTTTTCCGCTGCCAGAAGCGTTTACAACAGGATACTTGCTGTATGCCTGGCCTGTCCGTGCAATCACAGTATCCCCATTTGCATTTATTGCCATGACATAAGCATCAGCGGGATTGCCATGATTGTCCAAAACAGTTCCCTTAATATCACGCATAGGCCGGATTATAACTTTCTGGTCTGCATCAGCATAAGCCCCATTCGGCGCAGTGGCCCTGATAACATACCACACTGTTCCATTTGAATCAGCAGCCAAGTCCCGCAGTTCAGTGTACCTGTTATTGACAATATCCAGTATTGCCTTTGAAGAATCAGGATTTACAAATGAAAATGCCAGAGCCGAATCAGGCACAGGATTTCCGTCATCATCCACATAGCTCACATGATCCCACAAATCGCCATGCACGCCTGAAATAACATCCTCTTTCAGCACAATGTCATCCAATGGCGTGTCCCATCTTGGAGGCTTCAGAGCCAACGTGACATATTCCTTGATGGCAGTGTCTTTTGAAACATCAATCAGAAAAGTCTTGTCAAGTATCGGCGGCCGTGTCGCGTTCTGCCCGAGTATTAAGATTTGATAAGGCGTTAATGCATTTCCTTCTGCATTTTTCTTTGCCATTTCAGCGCTTGGCCCACCGATATAGCCAAACTCAGACTTTCCGCTTCCGCCGCCAAAGCTGACCATTTTTTTTGTCTGCTGTTCATCCCCGGATGTCAGCCTGTACAAATACACTCCCTGGCCAACAGGATTTCCTGCATCATTCTCGCCTGCCCACATTGCCCTGTATCTTCCTGGCTCCAAGTCTTGCGAGACAAGGGTCTTGATTTTCTGGCCAAGTGTATTGTAAACATCCAATGTAACCGGCCCGTGCTCGTTGACCATGAATTCGATGTTGGTTGTGGGGTTGAATGGGTTTGGATAATTCTGTTCCAGCTTGAAGTTGCCTGGCAAATTTGGATTATAGCCTTTAACGTCTGTTGTCGGCGCAAAAAGTTTCACAACAGTGCTGTCTCCTGATTGTGTTGAGTCAACTATAGCTCCATCCAGCTGCAATTTGGCGACATAATTCAGCACATCAACGGTGTCCCCTGTAAATGTGTTGATTCCTTTCAAGTCTAAAGTAATTGTTGCGCCGTCGGCATTTGCCTTTCCAACGACTTGCTCCTGTGTCTGATGGTTTTGAGAATAAAAAATATTATCAGCAGTCTGTTCTGCAGCAGGCAATTTCATCGGAATCATTCCAAGCGAATACAATGCCAAGGCCGTTGCCAGTTTCGGATGCTTCTGGTATAACCCTGCAAATTTCTCCATTCCCCTGTACTGCCTTGCCTGCTGGTTTTTCTCGGCAGCCGCAAGATTGCTTTGCCTCTTAACATAATTCAGCAGCTCGTTTTCAGCCATCTTGTGGAATGGCTTTGGTTTTCCGTCGCTGCCTACCTCACCTTCATCCACAAATTTCTGGTGCAGGAATTTTGCTTCCTCTGTTTCAAGCCATCCTGCATCCATCCAGAGTTTTAGGTTGTCATACTTGACTTTAGTATCAACTCCAGAAAATTCTGGGTCATTGTACAGAATGCCTGGCCTGAATCGCCAGGGTTGATCTTTTATGAATGCCAGCTTTTTGTCAAGGTCTTCATTCCTGCCAAGCGCAGATGAAAAATTTTCATAGCCCTGCCTGGCCTTGTCTTTTATTCTCCTCCAAGCATTTGCTACATTAGCCTTCACATTAGCATACTCCCTATTCATGCAACAGTCTTTCATTTTGGAGTATTTAAATCTTTCTATTTCTTTGTTACAATTTAGTAGTTACAAAATTAACATATGATTTACTAATTTTCTATAATGAAAATAATCTCGCTAAATTCCCATTAGCTTTATTAACGCCGACATAATACTTAAAAATATGTCAAGCCTGCTGCCAGTTGAAAAGGTGAAGCGTGAGATTCTGAACAGGATTGAAAATCCATCCATTTCTCCAAAATTCGGCGCTGACCCGGGCGCAAGGGCGATTCCTGCACTTTTAGATTATGGCATTGTCAACCTTGACAAGCCCGAGGGCCCGACAAGCCACCAGGTGAGCTACTATGTCCAGGAAGCATTGGGAATTTCCAAAAGCGGCCATTCCGGGACGCTGGACCCAAATGTCACAGGCGTATTGCCTGTTGCGCTGGGCAGGGCAACCAGGGTTGTCCAGGCTCTTTTGTCAGAAGGCAAGGAGTATGTTGGCATCATGCACCTGCATAAAGAGGTAACAAGGGAACAACTTGAAACCACAATAAAGTCCTTTGTCGGAAAAATCAAGCAGCTGCCCCCGATCCGCAGCAATGTCAAGCGGCAGACAAGGTTCAGGAAAATTTACTATTTTGACATTCTTGAATTCAATGGCCAGGATGTGCTTTTCAGGACAGGGACCCAGGCAGGCACTTACATAAGGAAGCTCTGCCATGACATCGGCCAAAAGCTAGGGACAGGCGCGCACATGTCTGAGCTGAGAAGGACAAAGGTCGGCCATTTCAATGAGGGCAATATTGTGACGCTTCAGGACCTAAAGGATGCTTACTGGTTCTGGAAAAATGAGGGCAATGAAAAATTCATAAGGAAATGCATTTTGCCCATGGAGCAGGCATGCCTGGGCCTTGGGAAAATTTACCTGCTGGATTCTGCTGTTGACACAATCTGCCACGGCGCCAACCTTGCCGTGCCCGGCATTGCAAGGCTCGAAACAGGCATTGAAAAAGACAGCCAGGTTGCATTAATGACGCTGAAAGGCGAGCTTATTGCGCTTGGCAAGTCGCTGATGTCAAGCAAGGACATTCATTCTGCAGGGAAAGGGCTCGCGGTGAAAACAGACAAGGTGTTCATGCCAGCAGGCACCTACCCAAAAATGCAGAAGGTCTGATGCGGCATTTTCTGCAATTCAATCTCCAGCCTGAAATGTGAATCCCCTTAGGTATTCCTGTCTCCGGTGCAATTTGTAGAGCATTTCATGCGCCTGTTCTGTCAGGGTATTGAACAAATCCCCTGTCACAACCATATGCTTGCTGTCAATATCCAATTTTTTGCCTGCAAGATTGTAAGCCTTCACAAACTCTGTGTAATTCATGCCTAGGATATGTGAGCAAACCTGCTCATAAGCATCGTCAGGCAGCGGCGGGCAAAAAACTGCACTTTCCGTGCCCATAAGCTTGCCTAATTCCTTTGCTTTTGCCATTCCATGCTGTTTTCCCATGAGATAGAGCTTGTCAATCCTCGGGTCATTCATCATCAGGTCCAGGCCAATTGTGTAGCACATAATGCTTCCAATGTAGGGTATGCCCGTTCTCATCCAGATATCCCTTTTCTTTTCGAGCTTCCGGTATTCCTTCTCAGCAAGGGCCTTGGTTTTTGTCCTTGCCAAAGTGTTCAATTCATCCTTAAAGTCATCAATTGCCTTTCTGTCGATTTTGATGGAGTAGCCATCATGGGTGGCAGCCTGCCTCTTTTTGAATTCAGCCAAGCCTTCCATCTGCATATTGGCAAAAGACATGAGCAGGAAAAGGTGCGAGAAATCGCTTATCTCCTCCAAGGGGGCATGCAGTTTTTTTGCCAAATCAAGCTCAAACTTGTTTTTGACAGTCAGGCTGTGCCAATGGTGCCACATCTGCGCAAAAAGAATCCTCTTGATGGCCGGCTCAATTGTCCTGTTGCCTTTTGTCCACGGAACGGCAACTTTCTCCACGAGCCAATGCCCGTTAAATTCCAGGTATATGACATGCGCATTTGATATGTCCTCATAATAATAGACAAAGCTCTCATCAAATCTTTTTGTATCTGTTATTTTAATCTGGAATTCATACTTGCTTGAAGTAATCAGCTTTGGATTTTCATGCAATAGCTCCCTTGCCGCCTGCGAAAATATCAATTTAATTGATTTTAAAAATTGCTCAAAGGTTAGCAATGATCTGTACTTCCTGCTGTATTTGCCCTCCTGAAAATTCGAATAAATGAATGTGATGCTGAACTTTGTCCCATAAACATCAAATTCCATCCGTTCAACACTGCCCATTCTAATCCACCGTGAATAATCTTGAGTCCTTTCCGACGTCAAACAGCCCAAGCCTGGCGCCCGCATCCAGCCATCCATGCGCATAATTCAGCGCTGCAAAGGCAGTGACTATCTCGCCCTTTTCCCGAAAATACCCGGCGTCAGCATAATACCTTTTAGCCATGTCAAGAAAGTCCTCAGCAACAGCATTCCAGTCCTTTTCTTCCTCAAAATCCCCTGCTATTGAAATCCTGACCTTGCCGAGCGCCTCGCCAGTAACCCTGAAGTATTTTTCCAGCTTTTCATCCGTCACTTCTTTTGATGCCATGGCATCAAATATACCCCTAATCATTATAAATAAGTTTCTATGCAAGTTTGTCCTCAAAAGGAATTTCCACTGCAACAGGCTTAGCAGGAAAGTTTACGTTTTGCCATCAATTCTGCGAGCATCTGGAAATAAGGCAGACAGCAGTTTTCGGGGTGCGGTCACTCGCTCTGCTCGTTCGGCACTTAAGCGATTCCAAAAATCGTTAAGTTCCAGGGAGAAAACTGCCCTCATGAATAAGATGCCCATGCGAGCCGATGGCAAAACCTGAGCCTTCAGGCGAAGTTTTCTGCTAAGCTCTGCAACACAGAAAAATATATATAACGCTGTGGCTAATTAAACAGCAAAAAGAGGCTGAAAATGAAAAATTCAGGTCTATTGCTAGCGTGTCTTCTAGCTTTCACACTATTGTTTGCCTCCCCGGCATATCCAACAGAAATTATAAGGGAAATGCCGGCAAATGCAGTTGTCGATGAAGTTGTCACAGTGGTGCTCCTGCTTGATATGGTCACAGTCGGGGAAAAACTTGTCTACACAGAGACAATCCCTTCAGGATTCTCCTTTGGAAGCTGGGAAATTGACGGCTCAGAGGAATCAGCATCGCAGATTATTGTTAATGTGCAGGGAGACCAGTATACCTGGGAATTTACTCCAAGTGAGGAATTTGTCATATTGAACTACATCGCATTCGCGCCACAGGAGCCTGGAAATTTTATTTTCAGGGGCTACATGGAAGACAATGGGATTGGCTACAACGACCAGGCAGCAATGCAAATTACAGCCGAGGCTGTTGACCCCTGCGGTGACGGCGTGTGCGATATTGATGAGGATGAGTCCATATGCCCTGTGGACTGTTCAAGCCTTGGTTCAATTGAAGGTGAGCTTGAAATCACATTAACCCCTGACATGATAGAAAGCATCGAATATGGGGATGGCACCACTCCTGAAGTGCAAGAAATGGGCCAAAGCATTGAAGGAGTTGGTGAGGAAACACCCTCGCAAGGCCAGGCGCAGGCAAGCAACCTTCTCGACACGTCAACAACTCCTCCTCCTGCCTCAACCGCAAGCGCTGAAGATATCTTTGCCAGGAAAAAAACAGGGCCTGACCCTAAGGTAATAGTCCTTTTGGGCGCGTCGCTGGCAGTGCTTGGCCTGACTGTATATGGCATTTACGCGCAGATTAACAAAAAGAAATCAGGCGCCTCAGCCAATCCACTGCAACAAGCGCGGGATACAGCCGAGGAAGTTAAAGAAACCCTGGAAAGGATGCGGTCAAGGACACTGCCTAAAAATGCGCCGCCTGCACCATCTCGCCAAAGGATTTCGTCGGAACTGCCTTCATTTACAGATGGGACATCCAGCTTTGAGCTGCCGGCAATTCCAAAGGAACTCAGGAAAGACCAGGCCCGGATATTGTCCATCCCTCCTATTCCTGCTCCAAATTCAGCAAGGCCTGGCCTGGCCAGGCCAGGCACTCCTCCTCTTCCGCGGCGGGAAGCTTCTGCACAGCCCCAGTCCGCTGACTCCCGTCAAAATCTGGCCCAGCCCAAGGATATGGAGCAGCCTGTATCCAATGAAGATGTTGACAAGCTGCTCGACAGCGTGCTGAAAAATCAAAAATAAAGCTGAAAAATAAATTAAATATAAACTCAAAGAAATAAAATAAATAAAATAAAAAAGAGCAATCAATGATTGCTTATTTCTTCTCTTCAGGCTTTGGCGCGCTGGTTCTATGGGCCACTTCCCTCCTGATTTCAATCGGGACCAGGCCTTGCTCATATTCCAGTTTTGCAATCTCCACCGGATTGTACCTAAGCTTAGCGAGCTCTTCCTGGCTGAGCTTTATCTTGAATGGAGCGCCCATTGAAATCTGGAGCGCCCTGCTTCCCAGTATCCTCGCTTTTTCATACCTTGAATACTTTACGATGGTTTCCTTCTTGCTCTTGTCTGTCATCTTTGCTCACCTACAGGAATTTCCTGAGCTCCCTGCTCTTCTCCATTGCCAGGGTTATCATTGCATCAACATCCTTGTCTGTAATCGGCATGTCGCCGCCCTTTTGCATGGCGCAAACGATATTTTTTTCAGTCAAGGCAACAGTCAGCCTTGCATCCACCGATCTCTCCTCTTCTGTGCTTGGGTCAACCAGCAGGTGGTTCCCAATCTTGGAAACTGTCACTGAGACCGGGGTTATCTTCATTGGAAGAGTCTTGGTTGTCAGCTTCTTGTAATTGACCTTGTCGCCGTCCAATTCCGGGAACTTGACTTCCTGGAGGGCTGCTATGGCTGCCAGCGCTGATGCGTCCAGCAAGTTGCCCTCATCATTGATTGAGACAATGTCTATATTTGCGCCCCAAACCTTCTCTCCCGGCGCAACAGCCAGCTTCTTGAGGTCGACTGATTTTGACTCCCTTATGCCCCTGTCCACGACCCTGGCCAGCTCAATTGCCTGTATGCCTGGCGGGCCGAGCTCAAATTCCGGGTTTGACATTGGCAGCAGTTCTGCGCCAACCATCAGCATTCCTTCGTCAGGAGTGTCCGGGAAAGGCTTCTCAAGGCTCATCTTGACCCCTGCAATAACCTCTGTGTTCCCAATCTTGACCCTTGCCGAGCCCTCTGCATTCTTGACAACATTCTTCTCCACAACAATTGCCCTGTAATCAGTCAATTTTCTGCCGTCATACCTTAAGTTAAGGTTTAGGCTTTCCAAAATATGCTTTTTTTCATCACTCATCTGAACCACCATTCTGATACTTCTCCTTAAGTGCCTGCCTTTGGACTGCATTTATGTCCTTGCAGACCTTTTTGGCATATTGTATCCCCTGCATCAACTCTTCCTTTGTGATTTCCCCGTCCATCTGGAGCAGGGTTATCTGCTCTGTCCTTGGCATCATTGCAACAGGGACATCCGCAACAGGGCCATCCTCATAGGCTTCCTCATCATAATTCAGGTCAACAACAATCTTGTCATCAACCCTTCCGACTGACACTGCAGCCACCATGTCCTTCATGGTTATGCCCGCGTCAGCAAGCGCAATTGAGGCTGCGCAAATTCCAGCGCATCTTGTGCCCGCGTCTGTCTCTGGCAGGTCGATAAAAATGTCAATCACTGAATTCGGGAACTCTTCCAGCTCCACAACAGGCAAAAGTGCTTTTTCTATGACCATAGACAGCTCCCTTGATCTCCTGTTTCCACCCGGCCTTACCCTTTCCCCGCTTCCGGAGAATGGCATCATGTTGTAATTCACCCTGAGGATTCCTTTTTCCGGATTCTGCATGAACCTCGGGTAAAGGTCCCTTGGGCCGTACACTGTGGCGTATGCCACTGTGTCGCCTATCTTGAAGTATGCTGAGCCGTCAGCCCTGCTGATCACTCCTGCTTTTGCTTCCATCTTCCTTGTTTCGTCGAATTTTCTTCCGTCGAATCTTTTAGTGTAACTCATATCATTCACCTTGTTATTGGCTATCCTGCTGCGGCGCAGATGGCCTTGCACCTGATGCCTCGAGATATTCCTTTATCCTCTCGGTCAGGCCAGGCACATGAGACTCTGTCTCAATTTTCCTGATTGTGTTGACTGCCAGAAGCTCCTTTTCAGGAGTTCCCTGGATCCACACAACACCGTTCTGGCCGACTACAACCCTGCAGTCTGTATACTGCTTTATCATGCTGACCATGGAGCCTTGCTTTCCGATTATTCTCGGCACTTTATGCGGATTGACTTTGATTATCCTTCCGCCAACAAGCTTCCTGAGGCCCTGCCCTTTCATTGAAACATCAATCAGCTTCTGTGATGTGACATTTACAATTATTGAGACAGTATAGTCTCCAATGTCATAATACCTGGTCAGGTCAGCACCCCTCTGTATGTATTCAGAGGTTGCGTCCTTGAGCGACAGCATCGCCGGATAAGCGCTGTTTGTGTCAATTCTCCAGCCGCTGAACGCCACATCAATCACCCTTCCGATGATCGTGTCCCCTTTCTTTGGCATGTACCTGCCTGTCAGGGGTATGACCTTCAATGCCCTTCCTTCAACAGCCAGCAATCCCAGCCGTGAGGCGATTATCTTGTCCTTGTCCCTATAAGTGCCCACTGCCGGCAGGTAATCTATCCCTGCGGCCAGCTCTTCTCCCGGCACTACTATGGTTTTGTCCTGTACTAACAGTTCACTCATTTTATATCACTCCGTATTTTTCTTTTTTTGATAGCAATTTTCATGGCACGGCTTATTGCCTATTTTGTGCCAATTACCTCTGTTTCCACATTGCCATGCGTCATGGCATTCAGCTTGTCATACAAATCCGGCTCAAGCCCTCCTGGAATCTCCACAACAGCAAGCCATGACCCGTCAGAAAGCCACTGGTCCTTCAGCATCTTCCCAAAGCCCTTGACAACTGAATAGCATTTTGCCCCGTATTGCGAGGGGATCCGGATCTGGATTTGCTTTGTCTCGAATTTTATTGGAAGGATAGGCCTGATTTGGTTAAGGACTTCCTCAACCTGCTCTTCCGCGCCCCGCCTTGTGTCTATCCGCACCTTGGCCTCTTCCATGGCTCTTTCAATCCTGTCAATTGGATGGGGGATGTGGTTTCTCGGGTCCACAGCATTCCTGTGGATAATTCCGATGATCTTCCTCTTTTTCTCGTCCACCAGCTTTGCCCTGTGCTCTGTAGTTTCCTGCACCTCGCCTTTCATGATTATGGTCCTTGCCACTTCCAATGGCTCGCTGGTTCCAAAAACTTCCTGCATTTTGTGCTCGGATGCCCGCAGCCCTTTCCTGGCTTCAGTGAAGACCATTTCATCTTTCAGGACATCATGCATGCTCACACTTTTTCCGCTTCGCAGCTCCAGGGCTAAATCCGGGTCGATAACAACTTCAAAGACATCCTTCCCCACTTTCATTCTTGCCACATTAAGGTGGATTTTTTCCCTGTCGAATGAATATCCGCTTCCGCTCATCTTATCTCCTCATTGCAGCATTCATTTCTTGCCCTTGCTCTTCTGGATAACCTTTGTAATCTCATCCTTTGATAGCCTTGTGAACTTTTTGTCCTTTATGCTGATGAATGCGCAGTCAATCCTTTCTGCGTTGAAATTCTTGTCGAGGAATTTTGCCAGTGAATTCACTGCCAGCTTCATTCCTTCATCTATTGTCAGGTCTGTCTTGTATTCCTTGTGCAGGATTTCCTCAATTACAGTCTCTCCTTCGCCGATGACAGTTGCCTTGTACTGGAAATATATTCCTGTTGGGTCTGTCTCGAACAGCTTTGGAGTGCCGTTGTCAATTCCCGCTATAAGCACGCTCACGCCAAACGGCCTGAGGCCGCCTGATTGGGTGGTTATCTGCTTCAGATTGCAGATATCCTTTACTATTGTCAAAGTGTCGATTGGCGAGTCATACACAACCCTGTGCTGCTGCGCCCTGACCTGTGCCCTTTCAATCAAGACCCTGGCGTCGGACAGTATGCCTGATGCTGTTGAGCCTATATGGTCATCAATCTGGAATATCTTTTCCACTGCTTCCGGCACAACTAATTCATCCACTATCCGTTTGTCAGTTACCAGTATTACTCCGTCACTGCAGGTCATGCCGATTGCAGTTGAGCCCTGCTTGACTGTTTTTTTGGCATATTCAACCTGGAGCAGTCTTCCGTCCGGGCTGAACATTGTGATGGCCCTGTCATAACCCATTATCTGATGTGGCATTGGCTGTTGCATTTTGTTTCCTCCGTTTTTTCGGTGTTATCTGTCCCCCTCAATTCAATGTGATAATGATCTTATTGAACATAATTCCTGTAGGCTTTTCCTAGCATGCCGCTGACGCCTATTGACCTGACAATCACATCCTGCGAATTTATTTTCTTGACCAGGGCAAGGCTCGCCTTCACATCATCCAGGCTTTTATTGCCTGTCCTGATGATGCCTTTTTGCTTCTCCTCGTTCCACTTGTCTGCCAAAAGCCACACTGCAGCTTTGGCTGCTCCTGCTTCGCCCATCAAGGCCAGGCAAGAATCCCAAATAGCGGACTGGACAGCAGAAAACCTGCCAATCGGTTTGTCAGATATAACTTCAAAAGCGATGTAGCGTTTCTTTGCCTTCAAACTTGGCAACATAGGCTTCATCTTTTTCATGTTTGCCTTTTTCACCCTTAACCTTATTGAGAAAAAAGTATGTTATTATCCGTTTCTTTTCTCTCGCACCCTCTAAGAAAAATCAGTGCTTTAAAAAGGTTATGGTTTGAATTGAAACACATCCTATTTCCAAGCATTCCGGCTGGGCATTTGTTTCAGATACAATGGTTTTTTCTCTCCCCTTCGCTAATCGAGGGGTGAGAAAAAATCTGCATCATCAGACAAAAGTTCAAAAAACCATATCAATGGCAAATGCCTTAAGAATTCCCAATTAAAACTCTTTTCTTCATCCCCAATAGCCTTTACAAAGGCTATAATCCAAAGACGTCCTTTCTCCGAAAGGCAAAGACGTCCTTTCTCCGAAAGGACAGCTTTGCTTCGCAAAGCCAGAATGGCAAATGCCTTAAGAATTCCCAATTAAAACTCTTTTCTTCATCCGCATGAAGGTCATGCCGTCCCGAAACTCAACCTGCTTCCTGACCATGACATTATTCTTGATGCTGATTATGTCCAGAACATTATTGTAAATAGAGATGGTCTGCATTTGCACTTGATACACCCCCGATATGCTAAAGGCATTATTAATCCTATTTAAAGATTGGCGACTATCTTGTTAAACTCGCTGGCCTGGCTTCAATGCCCTTCTCATGGAGCAATTCAACAAGCTTCTTCTGCTCAGGGCCATCTTGGTCAGCTATTCTCTGCTTTAGCATGTACTGGAATGCTGGCTTGCCCAATTGGCCAGCGACATCCAGGTAATGGATGGCTTTCTCGACTTCGCCTGGCCTGACGACCATTGTTGTCAGTGCATACATGGCAATTCCAGCAATAACCCCCTGGTCAACCGATGACAAGTGCAATGCAGGAAGCCCTGTGTTATCCAGGCCGCGCCATTTCACATCAATTTCATTGACAGCCTCGCTGGCCTCAGCAGACTTTTCAATCAATGCCGCGCCTATGTTAAATGCATCATCAATTGACAATTGATTGGCAATCAAATAATCCCTTGTCGCTGCATATGATTCTGAGAATAAATTTCCAGGCAATTCCTTGCCGTTTGCAGGAGCCAATGAAATTCCCGCGCCTGGCCTGGCAAAACCCTTTCGCCATTGGCGCTTATTATAGGCGCTGTTCACAATTGTGCTCAAATGGGTCCTGTACCTTGAAGCGTTTTCAGGTGAGCCAATCTCAATGCCATTGCTGGTTATTCTGGCCATGTCTGGCATGGGGCTGATAAAAACAGCGCCAGGATGATAATCACTTTTGCCGCCAACTGCAGCTGATATGTCTTTTTCAGCAATATTACTCATTTTTCACTCCCCCTTATTGTCAATTGTTAATCCGGGAAAATCCATTCCTTTTTAAAGTTTTTCATTTTAACCACAAGTAAGTGATTAAATATTAGTCCATTATTTTCATATACCTTTTATTTATTTTCATATATAATAGAAAATTAAAAACGTTAAGACATTTTTTTCATACAGCGAAGCGAAAGGTTTATAAATACTGGCATTTCAAGAAATGCAATAGGGGGATGAGTTAAAACATGGATGCCTGGCTTCGTGCTAAGGTTTTCTATGTAAAACGGGGATGGAACTATGTACCAAATGAAAGCACTCTACAAAACAGTATGCCCTGAATGCGGCAATAAAAAACTTTCCCATAACAGGGAAAAAGGCGAAATTACATGCCCAGACTGCGGCTTAGTGATTGAAGACAGGATGGTCGACTTCGGCAAGGACTGGAGAGAGTTCGGCGAAGGCGGCGAAGGCGAATCCAACAGGCGCGGAGGCTCTCCTCTGACATACACCAAGGAAGACATGGGCCTTGGGACACAGGTTGGAACCTCAGCAGACTTAAGCAAATTCGACAGAAGGACCAAGCAGAGATTCTACAGGTTCAGGAAATGGCAGAACAGGGTTGGCTCAGGTCTTGAGCATAACCTCAGGGAAGCCCTCTCTGAAATCAGGAGAATCGCAAGCAACCTAAACCTTCCAAAATCAGTGGAAGAGGAAGCCGCAAGGATTTACACCCTGGCTGCCCAAAGGGGCCTTGTCAAGGGAAGAAGCCTTGAGGATGTCGCAGCTGGCTCAGTTTACCTGGCCTGCAAGATCAACGAGCTTCCAAAGACGCTCGACGAGATTTCAGATGTCTCAGGCATTGAGAAGAATGAGGTCATCAAGAACTCAAAATTCGTCTCAAGGGAGCTGAACATCAGGGTCCTGCCAATAAATCCGAACAATTACATCAGCAAGTTTGCATCTGCATTGAAGCTTTCGCCAAAAGTGCAGACAATCGCAAACACCCTGATTGGAAAGGCGCAAAGAAGCGGCCTGACCTCGGGGAAAAGCCCGAAGGGAGTTGCTGCATCCGCGCTGTACACATCATGCCTGATGTGCGGCGAGAAAAGGACGCAGAGCCAGGTAGCAGACGTGACTGGTGTGACCGAAGTCACGATCAGGAACGGCTACAAGGAATTCCTGGACGAGCTCAAGCTGAAGAAGGAGATCGAGAAGGGCAAGAAAATCTTCAAGGTCGCAAAGGAAGGCAGGGAAATGGCTTCTGCTGAAGCGTAAGGTTATTTCTTATTTTTTTATTTTATCCTTTATTCTCTATTGTGATGCATTTGTTTGTTTTCATAAGCTTTATAAAATTGGCCTAAATATTTCTCTCCATGGGGATAGAAAGATTATTTGGCGAGAATGTTGAGATCGTCCATATGCCCGAGCCAACACGTGATTCAATAAAAAAGGTAATAGAAAAAAGAATACGATTTGCTGAAGAACAAACTAAGATCCCCAAAGATCATGCATTGGTTGTTGATGAATCTGCATATGATACAATTTTTGAGATATCCCGCAATTCAATAGGCTTGGCATTATTGCTTTTGCGATTGACATTGGAAAACAGGCCAATTTATCAAGGCAAACCCCCTTACAGGCTCACATCCGACCACGTCAGGAGCATGGGCTTCACTTATGAAAGTTTAGCTCAATACTGGGACAGTCCATTAAGGGATGCAACTATAATCCACATGTAAAATCATCAAGAAAAATGATGGTAAATCTATTTTGTATCTTCTAGCTGATTATTTATCTCTGAGCCTTATTTTATAAACTGGCGGCAGTATTCTTTCAGAATCACATTTTGGGCACTTGCTGGGTTTCTTGAAAATATTCTTGTCCTGCCTTTCCTTGAAAATAAAACTGCATTTCCTGCACTGCGCCGGCAGCATGACAAGCTCCCTCCCGGGCTTTATGCTTTTCGCAATGTGCACCAAATCCTCGACAATGTCCTTTGTCTCGCAGCGGAAATGCGCAGCCAGGTCTATCAGCGTCATTTCACCTTGCGATAGAATTTGTATAATCTCATCCCGCCTGGTCATTTTGCAAATACTTATTCATCTATGATAAGGCCGCATTTCTTGCAGAACAGCTCGCCGTTCCTGTAATCAAGGCTCTTGCTACCGCAATCCGGGCAGACAACAACCTTGTTCTCGTGCAGAATCGACTGCATTGGTACTTCGTTCATTTCAATCCCCAACTGTGTAAATTTGCTTATTTTGGTATTTATAAATATTGCTGTTTTTGAGGAACTATAACCTCCTTATTTTTCTGTTTATCGACGAAGAATTTCGAAATAGGTGACTTGATCCGGGATAGTGCGCTGCCAGCGTAGAGAATACCCGAAAATACCGGAAAAATGTTGGGCATTCATCAGAAATAAATAATAAATCAAAAAAAAAGAAACACCTCGCCAAAGCGAGGCAACGAGTCCATCAATATTATCTAATTGTCGCAAGTATAAAAATTTTGTGACTTTGTGCAAAGGCGGAGAAGTCTAGCCAGGTTTGACACCTCGCTCAAGACGAGGCGGCGAGTCCATCGCCTTGCGGGTTCGAAACTCAAAGAGCGAAAAATTCGCAGTGGATGGAAGCGCTGCAACGGAATTCCCGTCTCCGCCGCACAAAACCCATAAATTTATTAAGCAACTTTTTTGTTCTGACCATGCACAGCCCCGTAGTGTAGCGGCCAATCATCCGACCCTCTGGAGGTTGGGACCCAGGTTCGAATCCTGGCGGGGCTATAAAAACATAACTCGGAGAAACAAGCTATTAGTCGTGTTCTACAAACCAAAACATTTATATATAAATATGTCTATTAGATATATTATTATATCAATATTATATAAAAATGACACAAGCAACACAATCTTTGGTAACAGAACAAATCAAGCATTCTCCTACATTAAGCACTGTCTTAATGGTGGAAGATACATTAAAAAATGGCGGTTTGGTGAAACTGGCAGAATTAAAAAGAAAACTGCCAAGGAAGGTTATGCACCAAACATTGTTGCAAATACTTGATTATCTGCAATTAAGCGGAAAAATATTAATGGGGACAAAAGGGATTCTTTGGGTGTTTGCTGAAAGAAAAGAATTAGATGCATTTATAAATAGAGGAACTGAAGTATGAACAAGGTTACAAGGGTCATTCTTATAGATAAAGCTGATTTAGAATATAAACTACTAAACGAATTAATAGGAAAGCAGATAAAGGAAGGGAAGAAAAATACAGATGAAATGCAGCTGCTAAGATCAATCCGGCAGAAGATTGATTTCATTAAAAGCAACCCATTCTATGGAGACAATATCCCAAAAGAGCAGATACCGAAAGAGTATAAGGTGCAAAATCTCTGGAGGGTTGAGCTTTCGCAATTCTGGAGGATGCTATATACTATCAAAGGTGACCAGATTGAGATAATATGCTTTGTCCTTGATATTTTAGACCATAAAAATTACGATAAAAAATTTGGCTATAAGAAAAAGTAATTATCTGGAAGATTTTCGTGTTCCCAAAAAATATACAAATTTGCCCAGCATTTTGGCGGGGCTATTAAAGCATAGCTCTGAGAAAAAACCAAATACCCTCACTTGAGGAGTAATTTTGCTTTTTTATTATATCCTTCAATTTCAGTTTTTTTGATTTTGTCAATGAAATTCTTTATCAGGCTGTTAAACTCTTCCGCCTCTTTCACCCCTTCTTGTACATCTTTTTCAGTTGCCTTGAATTCTGTGTAGTATTGCTTGTCTATTCTTTCCTTCTTTGCATTTGTGATTGAAGTATTGTCAATTCTGAACAATTCTTTAAGCAGAATGATTGTTCCGGCATGATTTTCAGACTTGATCCCGCATCTGTAGAGAAGCGCAAGTGCCGAATAATACATTGAATAGTATGTCAATGCGACAGCATCATCAAAATTGTGTATGCCTGACACAATTTTTGCGGACAGTAATGACTTTTGGGATTTTTCCATATAGGAATTTGCAACCACCTCGCTTGGTTCAACAATCTTAATCCTGCCTTCTTTTTGTAAAGTTTTAATGAACGAGTTCAAAGTACCTGTCAACTCCTTTTATGATAATGTGACTTTTTATTATTTCTTTGATAAGGGGCATTTCTTTATCAAATTTGCCTATTTTTATGCTCAGCTTTGAGTCTGAAAATTCTATTAATTTTTTTATCTCTTTGTTTTCAGTTTCCAGGTATAAATCAATATCGCTGTCCTTGTCAATGCTCATTTTAGCATATGAGCCAAAAATCAATGCGAGATTGATTTCTTCATTTGCCTGGACTTTTTCTATTATTTGCCTTAGCCGCGGATATTTTTTAATGATCTCTAGAATTTTGTAAAGTTCAACGATTTTTCGGTATTCGTGGGATTCAAGCGATTTTCTTATAAAGTAAACCTTGTTTCTTCCTTCTTCCCTATAATCAAGAATATTTTGTTTTTCAAGTTCTGTGGCTTTTCGTGCAATTGTGGTTTGATTTGTACGCAATGCTTTTGCTAATCCCCTAATATGGTTATCCTGTTTTTCCAGCTCTTGAAATATATTGTAATTTATTTGTGACATATGTAACATAAATATTACATTGATATATAAATATTTCGGTTTTGTCACCGGAGGATTTTCGTGTTCCCAAAAAATAGACAAAACTGCCCAGCATTTGGGCGGGGCTATTAAACGAAGTTTAAAGTCCAGACATGGTCACGAATGTAGCGAAGCGAAATGACTCGACCTGGCGGGACTATCCAAGTAATGCATTAAGCCTCGTTCGTGCAATAGCGAGGATTTGTGGATTCATTCCATGAGCGTGGTATGGCTTTATGCCATACTATTTTTTACGAGATTTTTTGTTAAAAAATCTCTTTGAATCACGGCGGGGCTATTAAACATAAACCTGAGAAAATACTGATGCTAAAATAAGAGATACATTAAGATTCTATCAAGCTAATCTTCCTTGGAGCTCTTGATCACCAGCATGCTCTCTGTCCTGAATGCAGGATGGATCTTTACCAGGCCTGTTTGCTTGTTTTCAAGCATGTCTGTGAGGTCAGTGATTTTTTTCATCCTGACCTTTGCAATGATGTCCCAATCTACTTCAATCTTTCCATGTAAGACACCCCATTTTCACGCGAGTATTCTTCAAAGCCATACTTCTGCAGTACCCTCATTGCCATCTCATTCTCGCGTTTTATCTTGGTATGGTATCTATGCGAAGGCTGCGTTCGCAGCAAGGTTTCAAGCATGGCCGAGCCAAGCATCCTGCCTGGCCGGATAACAGCGCCGAGCCACATGTACACTCCATCTTCCTCGTACCACGCAGTAATCCCCTCAATTTTCTCTTCCTCCTTTGCAAGGATTATTCCATGCCTTTTGCCTTCCAGCCTTTCAACCACTTCAGCTTCACTTAGCCCTGCTTTTTCCGGTATTTTTTCCTTGATAAGTGGCAGGCATGCAAGAAGGTCATCGAGTGTGCCCTGGACTATTTGCATAGTCCCACCCTCTCAGCAAGCTGCGACATCTGGCTATAGCTCCCAACTGCCACCCTGCAGAATCCCTGCCCTTCCAGGCCCGGCTCATTGTTTAGGTCCCTGACCCTGACATTCATGCCCCTCATTGCAGTGTACAAATTGCCTCCGGGCATTCTTGCCATGACAAAATTCGTCACGCTTGGCTTCACTTCGCAACCTAATCCATTTGCCAAAATATCCGTCAGGGCTTCCCTCCGCACAGCAACATCATATCTCGCAGCATCCTCATTTTTGCCGCCAAGCTTTCTTGCAGCGCGGTCCATTGCTGCCTGGCCGGGCTGGGTGATATTCAACCCGTCCAGTTCGCCATTTTTTGAAACTGCATAGGCCACTTTTCCAGGCTCATCAATACCATAGAACTTTGAGAAAGTCCTCACCACCACAATTCCTGGGTTTTCTGCTGCATGCTTTATCAGGGAAGCCTTGTTCCCTGCAAATTCCATGTAAGCTTCATCAACTATAAGTAGCGCGCCATAGTTGTTTCCCTGTTCAATAATCTTCCCAGGATTCCTTAACCCGCCGCCCGGATTGCTTGGATTTGAGACGACAATTGCTGAAATGCTGTTTTCCCTGACAGAATTTTGGCTCCCATCGCCAAGCCTGACAGTATCCAGGCCAAGCTCGCTGCACATCTTCCTGAAAAATGAAAACTCAGGTGCGTACATCCCGATATTTCCGCTCCCTGCCTTGCCCAGCAATGCATTTACAAGATTCAGTGCGCTGTCTGCCAGCCTGACTGCTGATGGATCAATCCCATTCCTCTCCGCAATCCTCTCGATAAGCGCAGCCTTGCCTGGATCAGATTCTCCCAGCTCGAAATTTGTCCTTAAATCTTCCAGGTTAATCCCGCTTAGGGCAAAAGGGCCATTGCGGATGATAGCGCCGATGGGTAGCGGAGGCATCAGCTAATCTATCAATATTTTTGTCCTGTCCAGCTCTATTCCTATCTCTGTCCAAAATATCTCCATTATTCATTCTAACCACTCCTTGATGTGCCAATAATTTTGCACCTATGTATCACAAGTGTATATTGTTCCGCTCAAGAATTTTCCACTGGTTTCAAAATGGCATCGGACAAGAGTTTAGCTGCAGATCCTTGCCATGGATTATGCCAGTGGCACTTTTACTGCCAGTATGTGAAACACTTCAGAAAAATATGGCCAAAGCTAACAAAATCCAAATTCATGCTCGATAAAACCATATTTTCGCTTGCCATATTCAGTGGTAATAGTCATGACTATATAAATTTATCGACGGTGAATATGAAAAAAAGTATTTTGCTATATGCTTAATTGAACATTTATTTTCTAATTTTTCAATAGCTTTTTATTCTATTGGCCATGCATCCGAAAAATGCTAACTCCCGAGGCAAAGCAGGCATTGGAAAAACAATCCTACATTGTTGTAGGAGAACATTCTGCTGTCAAGACATGTGGCTGGACCAAGAACATGCTGAGGGGCGAAGGCGGGTGCTACAAATTCAAGTTCTACGGCATAAGGAGCCACCAATGCATGCAGATGACAACAAGCATTTCCTGCGCAAACCGGTGCTCATTTTGCTGGCGCGACTATAAGGCGCCTGTCTCAAAGGAATGGGCATGGGCTGTTGACGAACCTGACTTCATCATAGAGAATTCTATCGCAGCACACATGAAACTTTTGACTGGTTTCGGCGGCAACCCAAAGACAAGCAGGTACATGTGGGACCAAAGCAAGAAAGTGGGGCATGTTGCCCTTTCATTGACTGGCGAGCCAATTACCTATCCAAGGATGAATGAGCTTGTCCAGAAATTCCACAAGCGAAAAATTTCAACCTTCATTGTGACAAATGCGCAGTATCCCAACGCGATAAGGAATCTTGTCACATGCACCCAGCTTTATCTGAGCGTGGACGCGCCGGACAAGAAAACCCTGAAAAAAATCGATGTTCCCCTGTTCCATGATTATTGGGAAAGGCTGCTCCTGAGCCTTGATTACTGCAACGAGAAAAGATACAGGACAACAATAAGGCTCACGTGCGTCAAGGGCGAGAACATGCACAACCTGGAGGGGTACAAGAACCTGATCCTGCGCGGCGACCCTGATTTCATCGAAGTCAAAGGCTACATGTTTGTTGGCGCATCAAGGGAGCGATTGAAGCAGGAAAACATGCCAACCCATGCCGAAGTGAAGGATTTCGGCCTGCAGCTTCTTGAGCTTCTCCCGGAATATGAGTTTGCATCCGAGCACATCCCTTCGAGAGTAATCCTTCTTGCCAAGAAAAAATGGCATAAAAAAACATGGATAGACTATGACAGTTTCTTTGAAAAGATTAATGTCTCTCCATATCCGGAAAACCTGGACGCAGAAGAATACACAGTTGGCACTCAGCAGGTCAAGGCAGGCACCAAGGATGAGATGAACCTTGACTGATTTGCTTGCACGGCATCGCTAAGATTTATAAATCTCCATCTGACGCCAATCTCATGGCAGCAACAAATGATGCAGTCACTGCGAAACAGCCCGGCGTGGCAGTAATCCATGCTTCTGCCGAGCATTTGTATAATATTGATCCCTCTGAGAGAATCGCAGCCGGGCTTAAGGTGGACCTGTCGCCTGATCAGGTGGCAATGCTCCGTGCATTGAAATTGGAGCAAAATGAAACCTTGATGGTAGCGCAGGCAACCCGCCTTTTGGAGGAAAGGATAATGGATGAAACATTGAGGCTGGGCGGCTCTTTTGCCGTTGTTGAAACTGAAGGAGTGCGCGGCAGGAGCGATATGAAGGTCCTGATGCATTATGGGAAAATCTACGGCGGCTATGCCCATTTTGATGTGTACGCGTAAGCCAGCCAATTCTATTGGCTTAGTTTAGAAAACAAATTCCGGGCAGAAGTCCAAAGCTTAATTTTGCATTGGCTTCAAATTCTTCCTCATCATGCAAACTCTGAAATAATCTTCGCAGCCAGTTTTGCTGTAATGCCATTCACATCCTTGCCGGGCAATACCTCAGAAACATCGACAATCCTGATATTCCTTAAGTTCCTCAGCCGCTGCACAAGTGCAATGATCTCCCTGGCGCCCAGCCCGCCCGGCTCCGGCGCCTCCACCCCTGGCGCAAATGCAGGGTCAATTGCATCCATGTCAACCGAAACCTGGACAGCATCCCACTGCCTTGCATTTTCCATGATGGTGTCAGCTGTCTCATCAATCCCGTTTGAGAAGATTTGCCTCATGTCCAGCCGCCTTATCCTGTTGGATTTTAGGAAGTCTATTTCCTCCCCTGCAAATTTTCGCGCGCCGACAATCAAAATATTCTCCGGCCTGATAATCCCCTCGTCGACAATGCGCCGTATCCAGTCCTTTTTTCCATCGATGCTTTTGAGGCAGTCAGGATGCGCATCAATCAGGATTAGCCCTGGATTCCGGCTTTGCTTCGCTATCAATTCCGTCAGGAGAATGCTTGAGGCATGGTCCCCGACAAATGCATAGACTTTGCCTTGCCCTGCCAGAATCTCCCCTGCAATTTTCCCGAATCCGCTTTCTTCGCTTCCACTCCCGCTTTTATTTCCTGCAGGAGCCACCAGCTCAAGCCTTGTGAAAAATGAGTTTTCATTGACGGCCTCCTTTGGCAGGGCTTCAGCAGCTGCATAAGCTCCATTCCTCTTATCCTCATTTCCACTTGGCAGAACCAGGACTTTCATGGCACAGGGCATTTTTCCTGCTTTATAAAAATAATCATTTGTAGGGCCTGTCCTAAGGCTTGCTTTTGCCAAGATTTATAATATTCGGCATCCAGTTTTATGCAACAACAAATTTATTTCCACCCTTTCCATTGCAGGCTTAATATGGCATACGGCTATAACAGCGGATTGCTTCCGGCAAGGCCGGTCAGGATACACGGGCGAGTCTACATGCCTGACGTCCAGCCGGGCATGCTTGTCCATTACAGCATGTCGCACGAATCAATAGAACAGCTTAAGCAAATTGTGGGCAGCTATCATGATGGCAGCCTTGATGATGACATGGCAAAGCAAATATTGCGCCTGCCAGCAACTGCTGATGTTGCTGATATCACGAATTGCCTGGATAAGCTTGTAGCAGCAGCTGCAAATCCTCCCTCATCGAGCATTGTTGTGAAACTTGGTTATAACCTAGATGAGTGGGTTGCAAGCTTGCACAACCATCCTATATCAGTTGCAATCCAAAATCTTGAAATCATTAAGGCCCCCGGAAAGAACTTCGTCGTGAGGCAGGGCGAAAAGTACCGGATTCATGTAACAGAGAATGGCAATAGCGGCCCCGACACAGCCATGCCATTCTGGGAGAGAGGCG
The DNA here is from genome assembly GCA_018303405.1 of Candidatus Woesearchaeota archaeon. NCBI lineage: Archaea > Nanobdellati > Candidatus Woesearchaeota > Candidatus Woesearchaeota archaeon. The sequence goes on from JAGVYD010000002.1 coordinate 41,771, forward strand.
GGGCCGGGCCGGAAGACACCTTGGCTGCTGAGGTGATGTCCACAACCAACATTCACCCGGACGGCGGGCTTGTTTACCTCGCAAGCCCTGAAAGGGACAAATTATTCACTGCCAACATGGTTGATGTTATCCGCCTTAAGACTTTAACGCAGTAGCATATCTTAGTCTTTTATGGCTTCCTTTCCCTGTGCCAGGTACCCTGCATTTGCCTAATGCAACTGCCCAACTTTAGGTTGCTCAACTTTATATACCGCGGCATTTGTCAGCTATCACTATCCGAGGTGATTTACATGGCAGCAACTCCCAAAGGCCCGCAAAAGATGAAGCTTGACTTTAATGTCGATAGGGCAACATATGACCAGTTCATCAGAATGTGCGCACAGCGCGGCTATGCTCCTCAAATTGTCATTGAGAAGCTGATGACCAAATTCGTGCAGACCGGGCAAATGTAGTTTTGCCCTTTTTTATTGTCCAGATATTGCCCAACGCCAGCTCTAAGCTATCAGTTATTGTCTCTAATCTACCAGTTATTATTTCTAAGCTATCAGTTATTATACTGAATATCAGTCAATATAACCCTCATCCGGCTCTACATCTTTTCAGGCGCTTCAATCCCGAGCAAATTCAGGCACGTTTTCAGTGCATGCTTGACGCTTAGGGCAAGGGCAAGCCTTGCTTCCATGGTTTTCCCGTCAGCCTGCAGAATCGGGCAATTATGGTAGAACTCATTGAGCCTTTGCGCAAGCTCGCTGGCATATCCGGCTATTATGTGCGGCTTAAGGTCTTCACAGGCTTTGCTGATTGTTTCGTTGAATGCAGCCAGCTTTGTGACAATTGCAGCTTCTTCCTTCTGGGTCAGAAGCTTTGCATCAATGTCTGATTTTGGCTTCTTGCCGTGCTTTGCAAGTATGGACGCAATCCTGGCATGGCTGTATTGTATGTACGGGCCTGTGTCCCCTTCAAAGCTCAAGGCCGAATCCCAGTCAAAATTCACATTCTTCTCCGGGCTGACCTTCAGAATTGCATACTTGACTGCGCCATAACCGATTGCCCTCGACAATTCAGCTATATGCGCGACTTCGCCGTGCCTTTTCCTGATCTCCTGCTCGGCTTTTTTCCTTGCCTCCTCCATGAACTCTTCAAGAAGCACGATGTTGCCTTTCCGTGTGGACATTTTCCCTTCATTGAGCAGCACGAATGAATAATGCACGACCTTTGGCGCTTCAATGCCCAGCAGCTTCATTGATGCCTGGATTTGCTGGTAATACAGCTTGTGGTCTTCGCCAAGCACAACAAAATTGTTTTCGCTTTTTTCAGCCTTTTCCAGGTGGTAAGTCAGGTCCCTGAGCGGGTAAAGCGACGTCCCATCTGCCCGCGTCAGCACAAGCACCGGATTTTCCATCGGGATGTCAAATCCCTTCAGGTCCAGGACTTTCCTGTTTTCCTCGTCGGTAAAAAGCCTGCCTGTCTTTTCCAGCTTCCCAAGGGTTTCGGCGGTCTTTTTGCTCCGCAGGTATTTTGACTCGTGGTCAAAATGGCCGTATTCAATCCCGAATTCAGAAAAAATCTTTTTTTGCCCGTCAATGCAGATTTCAACGACCTTTTCAAACTCATCCTTTGTCTTTTTGTCGCCTTCCTCGATTTTCTTGAGCATCGCGAATATTTCCTTCTCAATTTCAGGGTTTTTTTCCATTTCGCCGCTCATCTGGACATAGATGTCCAGCAGGCTCTTGAAATCAACATTCTTCCTGTCCCTGCAGCCAATTGCAAGCATTGCAATCTGCTTCCCCACATCATTGACAAAGTAATGCACTTCAACCTTGTACTTCTCAAACCTGAGGATGCGGGCCAGGCTGTCACCAATCATTGCATTTCTTGCCCTGCCAACATGCGGCGATGCATTGGGGTTGACGCTTGTGTGCTCAATAAGCGCGTTCTTGCCTTTTCCAAGGCCATTGCTTCCAAACTGGTCTTTTTTCTTGAGAATTTCTGCAATGATGTCTGCAGCAAGGCCTGATTTGTTGACTTTGAAATTGAGGTACGGCCCGGCAGCTGCAATTTCTGTAATGTTGCCCGATGCATGCATCTTTGACGCAAGCCCAATCGCAATTTCATCAGGCCTTTTTTTTAAGCGCTTGGCCAGGATAAAGCATGGAAACGCATAATCCCCGTATTCGGGATTTTTTGGCACTTCCAGCGCAATCTCTTCAGTTCCCAGGCCGGTGGCCTTGTGCAGCGTTTCCTTTATCTCTCCGATATATTGGCTCATACACTAGGCTACTGGTTATTCCTATATAATTATTTCGACACTTGATAGGCCCCCTGCTGGCAAAGCGCCATCAGCTTCTAAATCACCTTAATCCCATCAGCAGGTTGAAACTGTATTAACCATCTAACCGCATTAACCCTATAACTGTCAAATTACGGCCAGTGTAAAACCAAATCAATAAGAACACATCCATTAAATGGGCAATTTGTAAGAATCCTCAGCCGCAGTCACTCTTCTGTCTCTTCTTCTCCAGCGTCCTTTTCCTTGTAGCCTTCCTCTTCTGCCTCGTCATAGCCCTCAAGGAAGCCTTCCTCTTCAGAGGATATCTCATCGTCGTCCCTCATCTCTTTCCTGCCTTTTTGGCTGTAGGGATCCTCGTCGTCAAATTCCTCTTCCACATCCTCAGTGAATTCTTCTTCTTTTGCCATAGGCGGGTATCTGAAGCAGCTTATTTAAAAATTTTTTGTTTCAGCAGGGATTAGATTTTTAAGCGGGCCGCCGTTATACACTCAGCATGTACGTACCTGATAAAATGTTTTTCACAAAGGGGGTTGGCAGGCACAAGGATTACCTGCAGTCTTTTGAGCTGGCGCTGCGCGATGCCCAGATTGAAAAATGCAATCTTGTGACAGTCTCGAGCATCTACCCTCCGAACTGTGAACGGATTTCCCTAGAAGAGGGCGTCAGGCGTATCCAGCCTGGTGAAATCACCTTTGCAGTCATGGCAAGGAACGCCACAAACGAGCCCAACAGGCTTGTTGCCGCATCAATTGGCTATGCCCTGCCTGCTGATCCGAGCCAGTACGGCTACCTTTCCGAGCACCATCCTTTTGGCGAGACAGACGAGAAGGCGGGCGATTATGCCGAGGACCTTGCCGCCACAATGCTGGCAACGACATTGGGTGTGGAATTTGACCCCAATACAGCGTGGGACGAGCGCGAGAAGCAGTTCAAAATGTCCGGGAAAATAGTCAAGACCTACAATGTCACGCAATCAGCTGAAGGCGATAAGAACGGCCTATGGACAACAGTGATTGCAGCTGCCATACTCCTCCCTCCTGAAGAGCGTGGCCTGGTGGAAAAGCTCCAGAAAGGGAAAGCATAGGTGGTCATGGCATGGATATTTTAGCCAAAGGCGCTGAGGCCACAATAATAAGGGACAATGAAACAGTTCGAAAAAACCGTGAGAAAAAAAGCTACAGGCTCAGCCAGATAGACGACCGGCTTCGCTCAGCCAGGACAAAAAAGGAAGCAAACATCTTGAGGAAGCTGCAGTCCAGCTCATTTCCATCCCCAAAAATAATCTCCTCGACCCCTGAATCAGGCATGCTTGTCATGGAGCATATCCCGGGCCCGAAAATCAGGGACATCCTGGAAAATTCAGATTACACTTCAATCGCCAGGGAGATCGGGGAAAGGGTTGCGCGCCTGCACAATATGGGCATCATCCACGGCGACCTGACAACCTCCAACATGATCCTGAAGCAGGGGCATGTTTATTTCCTGGATTTCGGCCTGAGCTATACATCGGAAAGGGTGGAGGACCGCGCAGTTGATTTGCACTTATTCCGCCAGGCGCTTGAATCAAAGCATCACACGATTTGGCAAAAGGCGTTTGCAGCATTTGGCGACAGCTATTCAAGGCATGCCGGGCGCGCAAGGGAAATCCTCGCAAGGTTCGAGATTGTTGAAATGCGAGGCAGGTACAAGCAGAAGGGAAGCTGAAGTTTCATCCAGGTTTTTAAATTAAGGGATAGGTATTTAAACACTGTATGCTCCTTTTTCCCTGAACAAAATGGCGAAGATTGTAATTCTGGGAGGTGGATTTGCAGGCATGCATGCAGCCAGAAAGCTCCTGGCAAACCTTGATCAAAAAACGCACAAGGTTGTCATGATCAGCAAGCATTCTGATTTTGTCTTCACTCCCCTTTTGCCCGAAGTTGAGATAGGCTTATTGGAGCCTTCTGAAGTAACACAGGATATACCCTCGGTCCTCAGGAAAAGAAATTTTGAATTCAGGAAGGCCGAAATAAAGTCAGTTGATTTTGAGAAAAAAATTGTGCATACGGACGCGGGCGATGAAAATTATGATTTCCTGTTTATCAGCATGGGCTCTGTGATAAACAAATCAGCCATTTCCCACCTTAAGATCCCTGATGAGAATGTCTATTGCCTGAAGAATATCAATGATTCCCTGAGAATTCTGAACAAGATAAATGACCTCGCTGCAAAGTATGAGGCATCCGCCAGCGCAAGGAAGCAAATCAACATTGTTTTTGTTGGCGCAGGGGCAACTGCCATTGAAGTCGCAGGCGAAATAAGGGACCATTTTAAGAGGCATTTTGCCAGGGCCGGGAATCATGAGGCAATCAAAGATGTGCATATCCACATGCTTGAAAAATCCGGCAAAATCCTGCCGCAGGTCCCTGACTCATTTCGGGATGAAGTGCTTTCCAGGCTGAAATCCGGGAGCATTGAGATTCTTTACAACTCAAAAATCCTCAGCTATGAGAAAGGCAGGATAGAAATTGAAACAGCTGAAGGGCCAATGAAGCTTGGCGTGAGCCTTTTCTTCCTGTCTGCTGGCGTAAATCCAGCCCCATGTGATACAGGTAAAAGCATTAAGGATGGAAGGGGATGCATAGTTGTTGATGAGCACCTGCAGGTCAAGGGAGTGGAGGATGCATGGGCAGCTGGCGACATTGCCTGCATCAACAACCCAAAGGACGGCACACCTGTGCCCATGCAGGCCCAATCAGCAGTTTCCGGCGGAAAAATAGCAGGATTCAACATAATTGCAAAAATAATGAACAGGCCCCAGCTCCAGTTTTCCTTTGAATCAAAGGGTTTCTTGCTCTCAGTCGGCCAGGGAAATGCAGTTGGCGAGATATTTGGCCGGATTTACACAGGTTACTGGGTCTGGTGGCTCAAAAGGACTGTTTACTGCAATGAGTTCTTTGGGATTTGGTGCAAGATGGGGAAATTTTTCAGCATCAGCCTTTTTTCCATTTTTAGGAAAAAATAATGTCATTCTGATCTCTTTTAAGTTTCAGTCAAGAAATAAACAAAAAAAGAAAAAATGGGATTACCATTCCTTCTTGAAAATTGTTGCTTCCAGCGAAAGCTTTCCCGGCCCGGAAAGCATCAATGCCACTGCAATGGCCAGTAAAGCCAGGTCCAGCTCATAGCCACCAACAAGCGGCATTCCCCACTTCGCACGGAATATTGCAACAAGCATAACAATTCCAATTAGCGTTGCTGCATATCTTGTGAACAGCCCAAGCAAAACCAGTATGCCGCCGAAGAATTCCACAATGGCAGCAACATATGCCATGAATGCAGGCATGCCCAGTCCGACCACCATTCCGGTGAAGGCTTCCATGCCAGGTGCCCCTCCCCACAATTTGCCATAACCATGCGCAATAAACACAATGCCGAGCACGACCCTGAGGACAGTGGGCGCCCAGTCACTGCATTTTGCAAACCATTTGCTCATTCCTGCCATTCTCAAATCACCCCCGAATGCACAGTTCAAACCTATAATTAAGCCTGATATACTACCTGGGAGTATTAAAACCTTTGCTTTGAATATGGAACAGAGAATTGTGGATTACTAATATCATGACTCCATAAGAAGGAAAACCTTTAATAGCGGTTTCTTTTTGCATAATCTGCGCAAATCACTCACTATAGCGTATAGCGAATATCGCGTTTGCATGGAGTTCAGGGGATTGAGCGAAGCGAAATCCCCTCAAGACTAATTCAAGTATCAAATGATCGTGTCATTTGCTCCGCTAGTGCAGTCAACGGATAGCCTTTTAACAAAGGCTATCATCCAAAAATGTCCTTTCTCCGAAAGGACGGATTTGCTTGCGCAAATCAACGTATAGCAATCATCTCGATTACCAGTAAATTGCGTCGAGGGACTTTATGTCCCTCTTGTTTTTACCAGATTTTTTTAAAAAATCTGCCGCGGAGCTGACCTCAGCTCGCACGGAAGGTAGGGAGACGTTCCTTCGGAAGTCTCCCGAACTGCGTCACAGAACGGAGTCATGGGATTAGAATGATAGCGAATTGCGTCGAGAGGCTTTATGCCTCTCTTGTTTTTACCAGATTTTTTTTAAAAATCTGCTCCGCTAGTGCAGTCAACGGATAGCCTTTTAACAAAGGCTATCATCCAAAAATGTCCTTTCTCCGAAAGGACGGATTTGCTCACGCAAATCAAGTTATAATATTCATAACGTTTGCATGGAGTTCAGGGGATTGAGCTTTGCGAAATCCCCTCAAGACTAATTCAAGTATCAAATGATCGTGTCATTTGCTCCGCTAGTGTAGTCCGGCCAATCATACAGCCCTCTCGAGGCTGTGACCCGGGTTCGAATCCCGGGCGGAGCATTTTATGGAGAAGAAATATATTTCAGCCGTGCTTGGCAGCATTCCTGTCACTGGATTTGTGCTTATCTGCTATTTTGCAGCTGTGTCCGGCACCCTTACCGAAGTCCGGGCCAACTACGCGCTTTTTTATCTTGACTGGGTTTTCCTTTTTTTCAATCTGCTCCTGCCCTATGCAATTGGCATAAAGTGGCGCAGGGTTTTCATATTCTATATTCCCTCCCTTGCAATTTTGTTTGCCATCCAGTATTCGTGGGACTGGCTTGGCCCTGTCGGGCTTGTCCACTTGGCAATAATGCCTTTGGAGGCAGCTTTGTTCATATCAATGATTTTGGCCGAGCCTGCCAACCTGAAGGCTTATGTCATCGCCATGCTTTTTCCCGCTGCATATTTTCTCTCTGCACTTTTTGTTGTCATCTTCATCTACAGCCGCGGCACAGACTGGATTGAAATATCCCTTGACGCATTGGGCCTTGCCATCATAATGCTAAGGTTATGGCATCTCTCTTCCTCCCGCAGGTAAACCATTAGCTTTTTATGCGGGCAGGCTTACATTTACTCCTTCTCAAAGGGGTGTGGCAGGATCGGCAGGAATTTTTTAGTGGCACAGCGGGCATGGCTATAATCATGCAGAAAATTTCCATTGGCATTTGGGCGCATATGGGTGAAATTGATGGAATCATACAAACTGATGAAACAGGGGCTTTTTGTGGCTGACACAGAGTTTAAGCTGGAAATACATTATGAGCTCCCGCATAAATTATTTTCAAGGCCCATTTTCTTTCTTTCCTACATGCTGAGGAGGCCTGATGGCACAACAGCTGATTCCGGCAAAATGAGGCTCCCATTTGGAACTGCCTATGGACCATGGCTCAGGAAAAAGGCAGCTGAGAAAAACATAAGGCTATACCATCGCAATGGAAAGTTTCACCCAGGGGATGATGTCAATAAATTAAGGCAAAAGGATAAATTCTTGCTCAGGGAAATAGGCCCGCTGCAGCACGCGCTTGTTGATGCCAAGATGCGCGCCTTCAACGCCATTGCGAAGGTAACCACCATTTATCCTTATGCTGTCACCCGCTTGTCTCAGCACAACCCATATTTTCCTGGCCAGGCTGTGCCCCCCCAGATTGATGAAGCCAACAATACAGAGCCTGGCCAAAGCAATCTGTTCGATTCGCCTGAACCAACCGCTGCAAATCCCCTGGAGCTTCAACAGGCCAGGCCTGACGATCATACAATGCGGCTCAACCTAGTTTATCTTGTGATGCAATACCGTTCCGCTGACAGGATGTCAGAAGAATGGGACACTCCCCTGGAAAAGACTGAGGCATACCTTGTCGGCCGCCTTGGCACAGGGCGAAGAAACACACCGCTCCTGCGGACGTATCTGCCCGTAGTATGGGACCCGGCATTGGCCCGGCAGGAATTTTTTGCATTGGACGCTGCAGTCAAGGACCAGATGATTCATGAAAACTTGCGCGGCGTTCCGGATGACTTTGGCAGGCAGGAGGCTTTTCCTGATTTGGAAAGGCGCCTGCATGTTATGCTTGCTGAGCATTATAATCTCATGAGAAATGACCTGCTTCTGCCTGGCGTTTTTTGAGATTGAAAACATCTATTCTGCTAAACTTATGTGGCACTTTTCGCGAATCTTTAAAAAGAAATCTGCCTGTCATGCTCCTATGTTCAAAACAGCGGATTCAGTTGCAATCTCGGGGCTTGTAAAAATCTTCAGCCGCGGCAGGAAGACAGTGAAAGCCCTGGACAATGTGTCTTTTAGCATCCGCAAAGGCGAAATATTTGGCCTGCTGGGGCCCAATGGCGCAGGGAAAACCACCCTCATAAGCGTGCTGTGCGGCCTTCTGGAAAAAAATGCAGGAAGGGTTGAAATATTGGGGAAAAATGTTGATAGGGACATGTCTGGAATCCAGAAGCGCATCAACCTTGTGCTGGGTTTCACCGGCATTGGCATGAGCCTGACTGTCTACGAGTTTCTAAAATACTATTGCATGCTTTATGGCCTGGGCAACAAGGATGCGCGAATTGCTTCTGCAATGAAGTCCGTTGATATTGAGGACAAGAGGGACACCATCACTCTTGAATTGTCATCCGGCTACAAGCAAAGGCTGCTTCTCGCAAAGGCATTGCTCAATGAGCCAGAGGTCCTCCTTCTGGATGAGCCTACAGTCGGCCTTGACGTGGAAATTGCCATCAAGATCCGTTCCCTGATAAAGGAATTGCAGAAAAAAGGCACTGCAATCCTGCTTACAACCCACAATATGTACGAGGTTGAGGAGCTCTGCGACCGGATTGCCCTGATTTCCAAAGGCAGAATAATCGCGCTGGGCACAGTTGATGAGATAAAGAAGATGATTAAGGTGGACAAGGTGATTGAGGTTGACGTCGACAGGCTTGCGGATTTTGCAGGGGAAATGAAAAGGCAGAAATACGTTGTCTCCAGCAGGATAGTTGATGATGTTGTGCATGTCAAGGTTGTCAGCTACGGGAATGTCAGGAAAGTCATGGATTTCCTGTCCAAGTCTGATTTTTTGATTTATTCTGTCAGGCTTGTCGAGCCGACCCTTGAGGAGGCCTTCCTGAAGATAATGCGCAAGGATGCCGGAGGGAAAAAATGATAGCCTTCCTCAACCGCGTCTATTCGCAGGTTTACAAGAACATCCTTGTGATGTGGAGGAATTATTTCAGGCTTTTTGATGTCACAGTCTGGCCTTTGATACTCCTGTTTTCAATAACCCTGTTCGTCAATTTTGTGCAGGGGGATGCAAGCATTGTGGCAATGGTCATCCTTGGCGTCACAGGATGGAGGGCGGTGTACCACATGCAGATAGACATGACAACAAGCTACATGGAGGAATACTGGAGCCATTCCCTCAACCATTTTTTGATATCCCCTCTCCGCATGGTTGAATTTATCCTGGGCAACATAATCACCGGCCTGCTGAAATTTTTCTTTGTGCTTGCCCTGTATCTCATAATCGGCAAGCTCATATTCGCATTTTCAATTGCAAACATGTGGCTATTTGTCCTTGGAATATTCTCCCTGTCTATTTTTGGCATTGCCATTGGAATGTTAAGCATGGGGATCATTATCATTTACCACGAAAATGCCTATACAGCATCCTACATCATCCCTGACCTGCTGGTCTTGCTGTCCGGAGTGTATTATCCAATCTCTATTTTTCCGGAAGCTGTCCAGTCAATTGTAAAGTTCATACCGGCTGTTTACGGGTTTGACATCCTGAAAAGCATCATCGGCCTTGCCGAGGTGAATTATGCAATGCTGATAGCCACAACTTTAATCTGGCTTGCCGCGTCTCTTCTTTTTTTCTCAGCCTGCTATCGCTATGCCAGGAAAAATGGAAAGCTCGGCAGGATGAGCTAAATGCCATTTGTCCGTTTCCCTGCCTTTCCTTTCACGCTCAACAATTGTTAATGGATACATTTTAATACTACCTCAAATTCAAGCTTTACAAGATTTGTAAATATTAAAAATAAGACGGCAGGCCCGGAAAAACCTGCCATGTTGGAGGGATGGAAATGGTGAAAGTGAACTTATGGAATGTCCTGATTGTCATTGTGCTTGTGCTGACGCTGGCAAACCTGGCGATGACATATAATGTCTATTCCAGGATAACCAAGGGAGAGGCAGGCTTTCCCACGGAGAAAAAAGGCTCAACTGAATCGCAAATATTGCTGATGGATGATGACCCTGTAATGGGCGATGATTCAGCCCCTGTGACAATAGTGATGTACTCTGACCCTTCATGCCCGTTCTGCGCAGCAGTTGCAGGCGCGCCAAGCATGGTGAGCTATATGAAAGGAAGGGATGCCAGCTGGGAGCCTTCCATGCCTAATATTGAAAAGGATTTTGTGGAAACCGGCAAGGTCAGGCTTGCCTATCGCTATACAGTCGGGCATGGAACAGGCGGCGAGGCAATGAAGATAATGCTGTGCGCAAATGAGCAGGGCAAGTTCTGGGAAGTGCACGACCAGGTGTATCTGCACCAGGACCAGGTTGAGGATATCGCAGCAGTTAAGAAGTTCGCAATTGATGCAGGCGCAGATAGCGCAGAGCTGGACAGCTGCCTTGCAAGCGGAAGGCCAGATGCAAAAATGGCAAAAGACCAGGCAGAGGCCAGAAAAGCAGGCGTGCAGGGCACTCCTGCAATGCTGATTGAAGATGAGCTTATTGGCGGGGCAGTTGGATATGCCCAAATCAAGCCAATTATTGAAGGAAAGCTGGCATAGGATTTTTTTATTATTTTTTTTCTTAAATTTTCTGTCTTTTATTCCATCAAAGAGTGCCGAGCGCTTTTTGCGCAGAATACTGGAATGAAGGGTAAAACCGCCTGCCTTCCAATATAATTCTTCCAGCTGTATTGTCAGGGGAAAATTTAAATCCACCATGCCCTTCAATTTCAACCCTGGCGCCATGGATCGGGCCTATGCTCACAAAATTGTGTGAATGGTTTTTGCCCAGAAGCTTGATCAGGCCTCCTGTGGCATCCTTAGCCACCTGATTTTCACCAAGCCACAGCGTACCCTCAACAATAATATAAGTTTCAGGGCCGGAGAGCCTCTCGCCCAGACGCAGGCCATAATGCGAAATCTTGTCGCCGTTCAATCGGAAAGTGCAGATATTGCCTTTTGTGGATCTTGCGTCCTTGGCAACTTCGCTTTGGTGTGTCCGGCCATAAAGCTCGAATTTGCTGTCTTCAGCGCCCCTGCCAATCTCTGAATATTCAATAGCCTGCCGCAATCTGAACTCAGAATTTCTTGCTCCATCCCCTATTTTGGAATGGCCAATATCCCCTACAATCCCAACCTTTAATTTGCTGGCGTATGCCCCTACTGCTGATTTTTTGATATTGCCAAAAATGCTGATGATGCCTCCAGTTGCCCGTTCGGCTGCTTCCAGTTCCGCCAGGCTGTCAATATTTTCACCGGTTTCCAGCGTGATATGGCCGCCGCTCATCAACTCTCCGATTCTCGACTTATAACCAACATCAGTTTTTTCAAGGGAGGGAGTGCCATCATATCTAACCGACACTTTTGCTTCGCCTCCTTCCATCTTGTGGCCGACATTCGGCATTGGCCAGTCCGTGCCTTCCAGGTCAGAGATAACCACATTAACAACCAGCTTTCCGCCCCTTTGATGCACTCCGATGCTGTCTTTGCCTGAGGTTGTAATTGCAATTTCGCCCCCGGACTGGTATGCCCCATACATGTTGCCGTCAGTTCGCAGTTGTTCACTTGTGCGGTTGCTTTTGCTTATGAATGTCAGGGAGCCTTTGGAAAGCCCTGTGCCCAAAAAGTTAAAGGCAGAATTGCTGAGCCGATGATAGTCATTGGCGTCTATCCTAATGTTCTCAAAAGGCCCTGTATATTTGTTTATTAGCATACTCAAATATAATCCGGCTCCTTCCTGGTTGCCTGTTCGGTCCGGCAAAAGATTCAGGAATTCTGGAATAAATGCCGATATTGGAAGCCCATGGGCCAGCTCGGGGACTTCTTCCGGTGATGGTGTGCTGATGCTGCTTATTGAACTTGGAATATCATCACCGCTCGGCCCATAATGGAAAGGTCGTGTTCTCAGCTCATATTCACTTTCCACAAAAAATCCACCCGCAAACTTGCCCGTGTATTGGCTCATGATGCTTTCCAGGTCTGCAGCATAATTCAGAACATCTGCATCATCAGGAGCCATGGCATCCCGGGCATGGCCTTGCCTTGTGCCTTTTGCCTTTCCAAACAGTCTCTCGAATGAGGAAAACAGGTCCTTAAAATCCCTGACAGGTTCCCGTATATATGCCCTCCACCTCTGAAGCTCAGGGATATCGGAAAATCCCCACTTCTCTGCTGTCAGGAATGATTCAGCAGCAGCTTTGTATTTTCCTTTATTGTAAAATCCCTTTCCCGCCTGGTGGTGATGCTGCATTTCCATTTGATGATGGCGCACGTACAGGCTGTCCAAAAGGCCTTTCATCTCATACAATTCAGTTTCCAATAAGCCATCGCCATGAAAATATGCCCTCAGGTATTTCACAGGGTCAATCCTTTTCTCGGAATCTGCCTGGGCTTTCAGGTGGCCTTGCCATGCGCCGAGGAGCTGTTTTTTGGCCTCCTCAATTGAGCCAATCACCTTTCCATCCTTGCTCAGTATTTTCGCATTGTTCAATTCTTCGAGTATTTTTTTGAAGTCAGGAAGGAGATGCTTGTTGTCCTGGTACCACTTTTGGCCATATGGATGTGAATGGGTGTGCCATGTTTCAGGAGTTATCTGGTCAAGTGGAACAGCAGGGGGCATGCGCACAATATCGGTTTTACGGATTGACTCCAGCGCATTTATGCTGGTATATTTTATGTACCGCAGGGCAATCTCTGTGGATTCATCCTCATATCCTCCTGCGGCAGGAGGATTCAGCCTTTTGGCTGCATCAATCCTCATCCTGATGGCCACTAAATTTGAATAGTCATTTGCATAGGCCAAGCCATGGGCTTCATGGATGTGCTGTTCTGCCCTTTCCGGGTCAATAAGAATTTGTGTTCCAGTGTCCAGCCTGCTTAATTCGCCCTCAAGTGAGCGGGCAGGCGCCTGGCTGTCCAGTTTTCTGAATAAACCCGTGATATCATCTTTCATTTTTCTGCTCTATTTTTTCCAATCCTTTTGAGCGTCTCGACCTGCCTCATTTTGAAGGCAGCATAAACAGCATGGTAGGCCAGCGACCCAAATGTCGGGTCCAGGTTGCTGATGAAATCCTTCATCTCCCCAAATTCCTGGTCATTCAAAGGCACTTTTTCTTCCCTTAATTTTTCAATCAGGGTTTGCGTAGCCCTGCTGTCCTCTTCCAATTCCCTTTCCATTTTTTCCTTCAGCATCAGCGTGAGGTAGAATCTCCCGTTTATCATGTGGTCTATCTTGTAGCCAGGCAGCTCTGCCACAGTGTTTTCAATTTTCAGGCTGTCCTTGCCGCCAATCTGTGCCAGGTAATCAACAACAAAATCCTGCGCCTTGGCATGCCTTTTTTCCGGGTCCTGGATGAAATAATAGTTGCCCATGAGCTGTTTTACATAATTGTCAAGAGAGGATATTTTGCTTCTCGTATGCTCGACATCGATTTCCGCCTCTCCGGCTTTTTCCATCAGTTCCATCCTTGTGCGGTACTTCACAAACTTGTCGAGGCCATCCTGGTTGAGGCCTTCCACCCCTGACTTTGACAGGTAAAGAATTATCCTGCGGTGCAGGTCAATCAGGTCATTGAATGATCCCCATTGAAACTTCCATGCATCCAGCTGGGCAATCAGGGAGTCGCCCAGGTCGCCCCTCTCCACTTTCAGGGCATGGTAAGAATTCTGCGGAATGTTGGCAATCATCCTGTCCTTTTCAGCCTGTATTATCACGGCCAGGCCCTGCCCGACTTTTGCCGGCAGTTCACTCCTCTGTTGCAATTGTGCATCGTCTGTCATTTTAAGTCACTCATTTCAAAGGCACCTGCGGCCCCTTGTGGATTTCGCCATCATACATTTTGCATACTCTTTCCCTGCCTCCTGGGAAATTCTTGAAAATTTGCTCATAAATATTGCCGCTGTCCTTCAGCGGGCAGTTGGCCTGTTCCAATAAATTCTGGTTGAGTATCTTCATCCTAAGCACGCTCCTGTCCTGCGCTGATCTTGCCAATGCGCAATACTTAGATGTGACTCCGTCTGCTGTCACATATGAGACAACCACATGGTCAGGCCCCTCGCCAAGGACGCAATGCTCAGTTGTGGTTGTTATGGCCGGAAGCATCTTCTGCGACTGCTCCTTTAGATACCCTGCAGCCTCTTTTTGCGCATTTGCAGCATCCCTGCTCGCATTAGCTGTTTCCCTTGCTGCAGAAAGCATCTGGGAATCAGTGTTCATCCTTCCCTTTACATATCCCTTCATGACACCTGTTCTTTCATCTTCAATCCTGGTGCGCTGCTCAAGCTCTTCGCTCCTAATCCTATTATCATTATGGACTGCAATCCTGGCAACTTCTTCCATGGAAAGATTATGTTCCCTCACAGCCCGTAAATAGGCAGCCTTATAGTCAATATCAATTTGCCTCCAGGCTTTTTCTGTTTCTCTGGCAAATGCCAGGTTCTCGCCATGCATCTCCTTCGCAGCCTCGATTTCCATGGTCTTGAGCCTTGTATACAGGCTGTCCATCCTGTCAAGCCTTTGCCTTTCCAGCCTCTCTTCCCTTGCTTCAGTATGTCTCTGGTTCATTGTTTCAACTGTTCCTGCCAGAAAAGCCATCTTGAAATATGGGCTGCCAATCCGGTCCCATTGAAAATTCCCAGCCCGTTCGAGTTGCCCGCGTTCCTCAGGGCTTAATGTAATCCAGAATTCATCCAGCAGCTTGTCCAAATATAGTTCCTGCATCAATTTTATCCCCAATTGTCGCGTCTCCCATCAAAAGCAGTGTTAAACAAACACCCTATATAAAGATTTGCATCTTTACTACTTTGTGATGGTGTAAATTCTTGCACGGCAATAGCTAAAAATGACAGGGCATTTTGCATTCCAATGTGCGGCCGTATGACTCATCCAAAATGGCCATGCCTTCAACAAGGCTGATATTGCTGAAGGTTGTCACAAGAGGGAGAAGGATTACGAGGATATTGAGTCAATTGCCCTGGTTGAGAAGGAGCTGGACTGGAGGAAGATTGTACAAAAGGCAATTATTATGCGCCCGAAGATTCCGTGGATACTGATTGATTTGGAGGAAAAGATACGAATGCTTCGCAAAAAAGTCTTTATCAAGAAAGAAATCTTAGACATGATTTATGACGAAGAGGAGAAGGGGAGGAAGACGACGCAAAAATTCCGGAAAAAGAGGGCAAAGCTTTATATATAACCAACTATAAGGTATATATAGGTGATATATAATGGCTCAGGCAACAACAATACAAATCGACAAGACAATCTTGAAATCATTGCAGGAGGCTAAGGATTACCCTAGGCAGACATATGCGGAGCTTATAAAAAAAATGCTCAGTCTATACAGGAATTCGAAGAAAAACAACCAGTATGATGCTTTTCTGCACAAGATACAGCAGTCCAAAATGAAGGAGCTGTGGGATAATAAGGAAGATGAGGCATGGGAAAATGCTTAAGGCAGGGGATGTTGTTTTAGCCAATGTGCAGTTCGCTGACACATTTGAGATAAAGAAAAGGCCGGCTTTGGTGCTGTTTGAAGAATTTGGGAATGTTGTTGCAGCGGGAATAACCAGCAATCTTGAGATGAAAGGTATTGCATTGACCAGAAAGGAGGGCGCTGTTAAGGACAGCGTGATTAAGCTAAATTACATATTCACTATTTCTAAAATAATGATTGAAAAAAACCTTTTTTCATTGTCAAAAGAAAAGAAGAAAAAGGTGTTTGACGCATTTGTAGATAAGTTAAATGGGCTGAATGAGTGAATTATAGCCTGCCATTTCTAAAGAGCCAGTAAATTGTAAATGTGGATAATATGATGATTAAGACATGAAACAAAAAAATAAGCCAGAAGGATGTGTCTTTTATGTTTTTGGCTAAGCCAGTCCATTTGAAGTAAAATTCAATCTTCCCCGTTTTGAACCCCCTGGCAATGCCGTACAGCGAAATCAAAACTAAAACAAAGAGAACGACCGAGGTCCAAAGGGCGAAGAGCATGGCAATCATTAGCAATGATGGTAATAAAAATGTTTGGGAGAATGGATAAAGCGAAGGCACATTATTTTACAGCATCAACAGAATCGGTATTATCGAACTGCTGCCTTTCTCCTTTATTATCTCCTTGATTTTGTCATATCTTTCCATATTAAGATAATATTTCCAGCCATGCTCCTTCTTTTTTTTGCCGCAGATACGCTGCTTAACCAATGCTTCTAGCACTTCCTTTGCTATTGCAGCATTTGGAAGTCCGGCAATAACATTACCCTCATACATTGAGCCTTTGCCATAGCAGGTTGCCGTGTGAAGCCTCCTCACAATGAACCTGCTGTATTTTATGTAATCACTCTTGTAAACTTTCATGACTTTATCGAGATAGGCAAGCTTATATAGCTTTTCTTTTTAGGTATATACCTATATCCCTTGTGGTATAAATACAAATCTTTATATACCACCACCACTACCACCAGTTTATGAAAGAAAAAAGCGCATTTTTGGAAAGAGAAGGATATTCACCCAAAAATAAAGTCCTTGATTTTTTGATTATAGCGCAGGATTTTGACTATTCACTTAAAGATATTGCGAAATATTCAAAAATAAGTTATCCATGCATTAAACAATTAAAGAAAGAATTAGTTAATGATAAATGGATATTCCTGACAAGGAAGGTTGGAAAAGCCCAGATGTACAAATTAAACATAAAACTCAGTAAGGTGCAAAAATTCATTGATTTTTATTGGGCTGTTGTTAATGAGGAAGTTGAAAATAAATTAGGAATCAAGAATAAAGAAACAAATGCTAGCGAAACCTATAGGTCTGCTGCCCCGATATCTATTTCTGCAAGACAGTGTTAGCTTCACATCCCTCGCATCCTTCGCTAGCCTGCCTCATTCAGGACACTATTTAGTTATTCTCATTTTGCGGTCTTGAACATGGATATAGGATTAAAACAGGAGGTTCATTTGAGCCCATTACTTTCTGCATATATTTTAGCATCCCAAAGAAGCAGTGGCTATGATTATATTTAAGCCGAACGGCCATTTTTGGCCATCCGGCGTTTAAGCTGAAAAAGGACGCCGCGGCCCGACATTCAAAATCAGTTTAAACAAATGCTATTTCTTTTTAATTATTATTTTAGAAAAGCATCCTATTATTTAATTTTTTCTATTTTTTCTCCGAGTTAAGCGTAAATATTTTCATGGCTTTAAGCTTATTGTGGTAAAAAATTATTTGATAAAATTTTTGGTAGATGAAATTCAGTTTGAGAGAATAAAATTAAATGCATCCGCAAAAGGTCATAAAACAATTTCGTCTTATCTGCGGGATGTAACGATGAATAAGGATCGGAAAATAGAAACAATGATAGTTGAAATTCATAACGAGGTTGTCAAAAATGGAAGAGCAAGAGCTTGAAATCCCTGAATGGGTAAAATTAGTAAATCAATTATTAGAAATAGCAAAAGCTAATGTCTAACTTGGAGAATTAGCATTAAATTATATTTTTTAGCCATCTGTCTATTTCCATGCTGGAAATTTCATTGGGAAAATAATCTTCTATGCTTTTGCATAACCTCATTCTCAGCTTGTAAGTTTTAGCATGCTCTGCATAGGCAAACCAGCCTTGAAAACTCTCGTAAATTTTGTCGTAATGCCCCCCCCCTTGCGAATATAATACATGAAATTTTTCCAGCGTTCTTTTCATCTTTTTTATATTGGATTTCTTGAGCAAGTTATAATGATAAAAGACACGAAATCCAAGATACCCTGTTCCTTTGCCTATATTTATTATCCTTGATTTTTTTGGATGAAGCTCTATTTTCAGATTTTTACCGAGAAATTCATCTATTTGTTTTTTATATTCTACCAACTTTTCTTTATCGTTATGCAAAATAACAAAATCATCAACATATCGGATATAAGACTTAACTTTCAAAGTGTGTTTTATAAAATAATCCAGCTCATTAAGGTAAACATTCGCAAAAAACTGAGAAGTAAGGTTGCCAAGAGGCATTCCTTTTTGCTCTTCTTTGGTGTTATGATTGGTGAGAATGAGTTTAATGAGCCATAAAATATTTTTGTCTTTAATCCGCTTTTTTATTATTTCAATAAGAATTTGCTGGTCAATGTTTTCAAAATATTTTTTTATGTCAGCTTTCAATACATAGCAAGATATTGTATTATTTTTACTTACTTTCCTCTTGAAATAATCAAATCTTTGCAATGCTTTCAATGTTCCTTTGTCTTTCCTGTTTGCATAAGAGTCATAGATGAATGTTTTTTCAAATATTGGCTCAATAATGTTGCATAAAGCATGATGCACAACCCTGTCACGAAAATCTGATTTGCTTATCTTCCTTGTTTTCGGGTCG
>JAGVYD010000003.1 GCA_018303405.1 Candidatus Woesearchaeota archaeon
CGACCCGAAAACAAGGAAGATAAGCAAATCAGATTTTCGTGACAGGGTTGTGCATCATGCTTTATGCAACATTATTGAGCCAATATTTGAAAAAACATTTATCCATGACTCTTATGCAAACAGGAAAGGCAAGGGAACTTTGAAAGCATTGCAAAGATTTGACTATTTCAAAAGAAAAGTGAGCAGGAACAACACCCTCAAACGCTATATTTTAAAAGCTGACATAAAGAAATATTTTGAAAATATCGACCATAAAATTCTAATGGGGGCAATAAAGAAAAGAATAAAAGACCAAAGGATTTTGTGGCTTATAAAACAGATTCTCGCAAATCATATATTGCCGAAAGAAGGGAAAAAAGGCATGCCTCTTGGAAATTTGACCTCGCAGTTCTTTGCGAATGTCTACCTCAACGAGCTTGACTATTTTGTCAAGCATAAACTTAAGGTAAACTATTATATCCGCTATGTTGATGATTTTGTCATCTTGGGCAATAACAAATGGAACCTAGAAGCATGCAAGTCAGAGATAAATAATTTCCTCAAAGCCAGCCTAAAAATAGAACTGCATCCTGATAAGTCAAAAATCTCTTTAGTCATGCAAGGCACAACATTTTTGGGATTCAAGATATTTTATTACCATAAGCTGCTGAAAAAAAGCAATATAAGGAAGTTTCGCATAAACCTGTCGCAGCTCTGTGCAAAATATTACAGCAAATTGGTTAGCTACGATGCCATTTATGATTTTATTGAGGGCTGGCTGTCTTATAGCAGGTGGGCAAGCACATTCATCATGCGAAAAAATATTTTATCAATCTTCAGGGGACAATTTACAAATGAAATATCAACAAAAGAATATAACATCCAAATAAGAAAATATTGTCCCGCTTAGATTTTTTACATATCTTTATGACAATCCTATTTCGCAACAAGCTTTATTTTCTCCCCGAAGTTCACAGCATCAACAAGAATCCTTCCAATCTTGTTGTTCTTGTGCACCTTGATTATGCCTGTCTTGCCGACTTTTGCCGTCAGCAGATAATCACCAGCGACAAATACATCAACATCCTTGTTAATAGCTTCATGGCCGAGCTGGAAAACAACGCCTTTCTTCATAATTTTAACCTCGTATTCCAGGCCTTCATGCGCTTCCTGGGAATCACTTCCCCTTGGCTTGTCCATGATGTCCCTAATCTCAATTGACAGCCCCAATTTTTCCTCAATGCCGTTGATATTCTGTCCCTGTTTGCCTATAATCCTTGCGATATCATTCTCTGCAACATAAACGGCGCACTTGTTGTCTGAAAGCATCTCCACCTTGGGGTTTGCCGTGTAATTCCTGAATTCCTGCTCAATTGATTTGGCCGCGAGCTTATGCGCTGGCTTGGCCTGCTGCTCGCCCCTGACAGGCACTACAACAGTCTCCTCGCCGTAGCTGTACAATTCATATTCAAGCTTCTGAGTCTCAAAGTCATTAACAACAACTACCGGCCTGGCAAGGTCAGCCTCTGTCATGCCTGATGGAACTTTGACTGTCATGTTCAGCGAAAGCACCTTGAACACAGCCCCGTTTTTTATGAAAATCACCGTGTCTATAACCTGCGGTATCACGCCCAGCTCAATCCTCCCGACAAACCTCTGGATGGCATCAATCGGATTTGTTGCATGGACAACCCCTGCCAATCCTATTCCGGCCAGCCTTAAGTCGGCAAACAGCTTGAAGTCATCTGTATTCCTCATCTCATCAAATATGGTATAATCGGGCCTGGACAGAAGCAAAATGTCATGAATCTCCTGGGCGTCACCATGGCTGATGGCATACTGGGTGACATTGTCAGGCAGCACAAGGTCCCTTGGGGCCTCAACTGTCTTGACGATCTTGTCTTTTCCAGCATAAAATTCTGCAAGGGCCTGCGCAAAGGTTGAATTATGTGTAACAGTGAAATCGCCTAAACAATATAAACCATCTTTATCTAATTCAAAGCCATAATAGTCGCCATATCCGATATCTTCAACTTTTATTCCAGTCCTTAAAACATTCTTAACCTGCTCCCTTGCATGCCCTCGCTTTCTTTTTATCCTTGTCGGTATTTTTGAAATATCGCCTGATATTCTTATTCGATAATATTTTCTATTTTTCACGTATTTGTCATTGCTATATGCCGCAAAACCAACTGACCTTGCGAGGTACAGGATATCATCCTTTAATTTTTCAAATTTTGTAGCAATTTCAAAACAATTTGCATATAAATAGCCATCTGTATCTATCAGACCAGACAAAATTTCCAATCTGGTTCCATAATCATTAATCTTATAAAGATCTGGAATATGTTTGTTCTGCATTATGTTAAGGGCCTTCATTTTATTTAGAAGAGGATTAATTACAACTCCCCCCCGATGGCCAACAGTTAAACCATAAGTTTGACACGTTGTTCCCATTTTGTATGAATGCTGTTTAAGCATCAACCCATTTTCTTGAGCATAATCATCTAAAAAACTTAGAATTTCAATTTCAGAATTGGATATTCTTAAGCTTGCAGAAAGACCGTCCCCTAACCATATTCCTAAAAAATATGGGCTAATTGGGGTTTCTTTTTTCGGAAATTCTATTCCAGTTCTATATCCTTTACAACGCTCTTTAATATGTGGTGGTGAATTTAAGAAATCTTTAACAGATATATTGGTAGTTTTTTCAATTTTACTCGTGCTATATTTCAAAGATAAAATATGGTTTTCATTGACTATGTAAGGGTCCCCCTTTACCGGTTTAACTCTGTACAGTTTACCGTATCCTTTTGTAGTGCTTAACACCTTCCTTGGCTTAGAGTCAGGACCCATGATTAAATCCCCCGCCCTGATATCTTCAACCATTTTTATTTGACCACGGTACATAAGGATGGGTGTACCTTTTCCATGACATTTTCCCATCCCCGGCGCGCCTGCAACCAATATCCCCTCTGCCTGCTCCTCAATCCTTTTGCTGAGCTTTTCAGACAGCTTGTAATCCCCGAGGCCCAATTTCTTGACAGGCCTCACTGCTGTTATTTCCCAGCCATCAGAAAATGGCGGCTTCGTAATAACAATCCTGAACTTGCCAAGCTGCACTATGGTTGAGCCTGGCCTTTCAATCTCAATGAATGCATCTTTCCTGACTCCGGCTTCCTCTATTATTTCCCTGGAAATATCCTGGACTTCCTCCCTTGCGAGGATTTTTTCCCTGACCTTGATGAATTGCCAATTCCCCGGCATTCCTTTCTTTGCAAAAGGCGGCACATTCTCCCTAAGGTGGGCGCTCATAGTGGTCTCATCGAAGAAATCCTCAAGCAGGAGTTTCTTATGCAATGCCTCAATTTTCTCATAGATAAGCCTGACACCCTTGGCTTCTGCAATCTGGGCCTGTATCTTGTCAGCTGTCATAAGCACTGCATCTTCCTCGATAGCAAGCTCCCTGATAATGTAGTCAATCTCACCCAATGATGCATACTTTATTTCAGCTGCAGAAGGCTTTTTTCCCGCGAATCTAATTTCAAAACCATCCTTGACAGAAAGCTGCTTAATCCTTTTTATCTCGTCAATGCCCAAAAAACCCAGGGCCTTGTTCAGGTTGGCCTGATGCTCAAGCTCTGCGAGCACTGCCTCATGTATAATGACTGTGTCTGCCCTGATTTTTCCGTCCCTGATCTTTGCAGACAGAAGGCCTTCAATTATTACTGATGTGTCGGGCACAATTTTTTCATATTTTTCTTTCATTTTATCATCAGATTCCTTTCATATTATAATGCTTTCTAAAATCCATGCAACATGCCTGGCTGAATAACACCCTTTTTAAAACCAAACGGATCAGGCCTTCTTTGGTTGTTTTGGCTTTTTGCCCTGGTCATCCTTGCGCCTGTCACGCAATTCAGGACTTTTTTCCTCATTTTTTGATTCAGGCACCACCACCTTTTCAATTGTCCGCTGAAACGGCTTTATAAGGGAATCGCCTTTAATTTCCCCGGGCTCAATTTCATGGGCAGGTTCCATGGCATCAAGCCCCTTTCCCTCAACTTTCTCCAGATAGTCCTCGGGAACGCCAGCCTTGTGTTTCTTTGGCCTGAAAATGAATCCCAATGCAATTCCAAAGGCAAATGCAATCATGACCACCAATTTTATGTCAAGGGATGAGAAATTCCTGGCGAAGCTGTTCATTTTAAGCTGCAGCCTCTGCAGGAAATTCAGGTTGTCGAACTGCATGGCAAAAGTCTTGCTTCCTGTGAACTTTCTCCCAAGCTTGTCCTCATAGTCCAAGACTATTTCAAAATCATTTTGCCCAGGATTGAGCATGCTGGACTCAAAGCTCACATAGAACTTCCTGTCCTGGCTCATGTTTGGAACCTGCCATGTCCGCTCACCCATCGGCCCGGCCATCCTGACATTGAGATTAACCGGCTCGGAAAAGGAGTCCTTGAGCAGTGTAAATTCCATGGTGTACGATTTTCCAAATTCAAGGGACTCCGGAGTGATGATGCCTTCAGCTGAGACCATTGGAGGGTCAAGCATGGTCAGCGACAGGCCAACTGTCTTTGTGATAAACTCATTCTTTGCGACAATGTCGAGGTTCTTCGCACCCTCGCTTTCAAATTTTATTGCATACGAGACGCTGCCTTTTTCAGCTATTCCCAGATCCAGCATTTTGCAGTCGTTTTCATAGCACATGCTGACATCCTTAAGATAGGCATTGCCTTCATTCCTGATGTCACAATCCATCTTTATGATTTCATCAAGATAGTATTCGCTCTTGTCTGTTTTGCATTCAAGCCCTACGCTCCTGCTGTATGTTTTTTGCCGTTCCTCAATTTTCTGCGCCAGTATGCCATTGATGTATTCCAGGTCAAAGCTTTGGTCCCTGTCGGAAGAGACAAATGTTGCAGTGCCTGTTGCATTTCTTGCACCCTGCACAATTATCCTGAAAGTGTAGATAAATGACTTGTCCAGATTGCTGTCCACTCTCATCACCCAGTAAACTTTCTTTCGCTCCCCGGGCAAAAGGAGGACCTGCTTCTTGGAGTCCCCGACCAATTCCAGCCCACTCGACCTTGAAATTATAACTTCTGTTGGATAATAATAGCTGTTGGGATTGTAGATTTCAGCCTCAATTAGATTATAGGAGCCAAATTTTACCCTGTCTTTCAGTGGAGCCACATCCAGGATCAGGTCTGGATTCAATCTGCTGCCCAAGGAAGCAACTTCAGTCTCGATTTTTAGCCTGTGCGTTTGAATGTCCACCAGCCAGCCGTCCCACCGGTAGTTGACAGTTGGCTCGTTTGAATCAAGGCTTTCCTTTAGCCTGATATGCCCGGCATCCACAAATCCGAACTCACCATATGTTATGTCAAAGGGAATCCACCCATACCCTGGAAAATAGACTTCTGCCCACGCATGCGGCCCAAAATCATTCAGGCTGTTCCAATTCGTGTAGGCAACGCCGCTTATATATCTTGCAGGAATTCCGAGGCTGCGAAGCATGGCCACAAAAAGCGAGGTAAGCTCGTCGCAAACGCCCTCCTTGTTTTCAAGCACCCATGATGCCTTTTGAGAAGCCTCTGCAGTCAGGCTGTCGAGGCTGTATTCTATATTGTTCTGTATCCACTCAGCAACATTGAAGACAACAACATAAAGGTCGCTTTCCCCTTTTGCAAGCTCGCTTGCCTTTTCGATTATTTCCCTTTTTTCCGAATCAATATTCTTTTGCGGGATAACATACTTCTGCAGGTCTTCAGGCAGCTCAAGCAAAGGAAAGGAAATTTTCCTGTCAACTGGCATAAAGCCATACGTGACCTTGACCATGCTGTCCATGGCAAAGCCAACCGAGTCGGTTCCAGGAGGCTCCCAGACATAATTTATTGCAGAATCATTTATGGATGCTTCAGGATTATTGTCCAATTCCAAGACATCCTGGTTCCAGGCATCTTTTGGGAAAAATGTCTGCTCCACTCTCAGCTTGTCGATTCTCCAGTTATTGCCGAGAGGCACAATATCCATGTTTGATGAGATTGCCAGGCTTGCAGTCAGGTCGCTGGCAGTGAAAATCTCATCCTGCGCAAATACGGAGCATGATATAGTGAACAGTAAACAGACTGCTAATGGTATTATAACTGCACCTTTTTTCCCCATGTTGCTTTACCTGCGGCGTGCTTATTAATATTTTTCCCTTCTGCCAAATATCCCCCTCCTTTCAAGAATAAAGCCCGCTGCTATGCTGAATCATAAATCCTTTTCATCAACAGGGCATCCTTCTCAATGTTTGGCGATTCGCTTATCACAACACCCTTTATCCCAAATTCCTTCCACGCCCTGACAAGCTCTGTGTAGTTTAAATCTGATTCCTTAAGCGGGATATGGCTTTTCTCACCTTTATCGCTGTAGGCAACGCCCTGGCAATGGAAATGCACATTTTGCATGGCGCGCTTGCCAAGCTTATTTTCCATCAATGAAAGCACGTCCTCAAACTCCTTTTTTGTATTGTATTTTCCATTGCTTTGCGCATGCAAATGGCTCCAGTCTATGCACGGCAGGACATTGTCAAAATGCGCACACATATCAAGTATTTCCGACAAGTTGCCAAACTGGGCCACCCTGCCGGCAGTTTCCGGCCTAACCCAGATTTCAACGCCGCTGTTTTTCAGCTCCTCGACTATTATGCTTATTGCCTCCTTTACCTTGCTGAATACATCTTTGGGATCCTGCTTTAGGTAATATGCAGGATGGAAGCATACTGAATAGCCTCCGCACAATGATGTTATTTTTGCAGACTGGACAATCCTGGAAATAGAGGCATGCCATTTTGGCTTTTCAACGGCATTCAGATTTATGTAATAAGGCGCATGGCAGGTCAGAACAACGTTGTTTTTTTTTGCTATTTCATTGATTTCTGGAGCCTTTTCTTTTGTGATATTTACAGAGTGCACAAATTCAAGCTCCATAGCCCCCAGGCCAAGCTCTTTCACTTTAGAAATCCCATTTGGAGTTGTCCTTGGATTAGCTGCTATCGGGATTCCGGCAGTCCCAAAAAGCAGGGAGTTTATTTTTAATTTCATTTTTAACAATGCTGTCCTTGAACTGGAATATTGAGCTGCCAACTGTCAGGGGAGAATCAGTATGTCCCCCTCAGCTTTTCAGCTTCGAGCACTCGCCTTACGGCGACTATGTAAGCCGCATTCCGCATGCTGCACTTATGGTGCTTTGACTTGTCATAGACCTCCCTGAATGCAGTTGTCATTATCCTGTCAAGGCGCCTCAGCACTGCCTCCTGCTTCCACTTGTAGTTATAGTGATTTTGCACAGTTTCAAAATAGCTCACAACCACTCCTCCAGCATTTGCCAGGATGTCCGGCACTACAACAATCCCTTTAGCGTCCAGAATTTCATCGGCTTCGGTTGTAACAGGCGCATTGGCAAGCTCCATCACAATCTTGGCTTTAATCTTGTCCGCATTTGATTTTGTAATCTGGCTGCTTAAGGCAGCGGGGATAAGAACATCACAATCCAGCTCCAAAAGCTGCTCATTTGTGACTCTTGCGCTCCCCGGAAATCCAATCACAGTGCCAATTTTTTCCTTGAAAGCGAGCAATGACTTGATGTCCAGACCATCATTGCTGAAAATGCCGCCTTTGGAATCACTGATACCAATTATTTTATGGCCCCATCCTGATAATATGCTTGCGAGGTTAGAGCCTGCATTGCCAAATCCCTGTATAACAATTTTTAGCTCCTTGTCGAGGCCCATTTCCTTGACCATCTCCTTGAAAACAGCTGCGCATCCATAAGAAGTCGAATAGTCCCTGACTTCGCTTCCGCCCAATGGCTTCGGCTTGCCTGTTATCACACCTGGCCGATGCTCGAAATAAATTTTCTCATATTCATCCTGCATCCAGGCCATTATTTGCGGCGTAGTGTAAACATCAGGGGCGGGAATGTCAATGTTCGGGCCAATAAACCTGTGGATTCCACGTATGTAGCCCCTGCTCAGCCGCTCAAGCTCACCTATGGAAAGCTCCTTTGGATTGACAACAACGCCCCCTTTGGCGCCACCGAATGGAATATCAACGCAGGCGCATTTCAATGTCATGAGAAATGCAAGGGTCTTAACCTCCTCCAAATCAACGTCGGGGTGGAACCTGATTCCCCCTTTTGTCGGGCCGCGCGCATCATTGAACTGGACCCTGTGCGCCACAAACCTGCTGACAGTGCCCTTGTCCATGCGCACGGGTATTATAAATGTGAAGCTTCTTGTTGGCTGCTTGAGAATATCTATTTCAGCAGGCGAAAGCTCAATTATGGAGGCCACCTTGTCTAGCTGGGACATGCAGTGTATGCAGACATTCTGCATATCCTTCACCATCCTGATATTTTCGTCAATCTCTCCCTGTTTTTTCGGCATGCCAAACCCTCCTCTTTTTTAGTGCATTTCCTTCGGTTTAAATAGGTTTACCTTAACCAATAAAAATTTGACATGTCAGAAATCGACTTCGCACGCTCCGAGCTTTAGCTCGGTGAAAGAATATCGATTTCTGAGCATGATGGAAATCTTCGATTTCCAGCATCCCTTTAGCAGGCAGTTCTTGACATATTAAACACATTAGTAACATTTATATAACTTATCGGGCTAAGCATTCCAGCTTCTTTTTTTGCGTTGCACAATAATGTGGGGCATGCAGTATCCCTCGCATCTGCTTGCAAACCAAGGCAATAGTGAATAGGGGCGAGCAAATTGGCACAAGGGCCTGAATCCAAGAACAAGAATGAGCAACACCAAAAAAATATGGAAGGCGAAGGGCAGGTTTACAACAGGGTTTGAAATGGAGATGTTTACCCTGGACAAGGAAGGCCATGTTGTCTATGAGCAGGACTACATTATATCCCGTGCCAAGAAATATTTCAAGGATGTTTCAGTTGTCAAGGAAGTTGGCAAGCACATGGTAGAAGTTGGCTCCCAGCCGAGCTCTGACCTTAGGACATCCTTTAACCACATATTATACACCCTTGAAAAAACATGGGAAGTTGCTGAGAAAAAGAACCTGCTATTATACCCATTTGCCACTTACCCAGGAGAGTTCAATCCCGAGATAAACTCAAGCTTTTGGTATGACATCAGAAAAAAGATTCTAGGCGAAGAAAAGTTCAAGATGAGCGGCCTATGCCTGGGCTTTCATTTTCATTTTGCAGTCCCCAAGAATATTTTTAGCAGGAAAAAGAGGGTAATTGTCACACTGCCGGACAAAAAAGAGCAGCAATCCTTTATCAGCGGCTATAATTTTCTCATTGCAGCTGACCCTGTTGTGACAACCTTTATGCAATCCTCCCCTTATATCCAGGGGACGTACCTTGCCAAGGATTCCAGGATGCTTTTTTACAGAGGCGGGGAAAACCTCAAATTCAATGGGCTTTACAATGACTTCCAGATATTCGGCGGGCTTCAAAGCTATATCTACACAATAACAGACCTGGCCAAGCTAATACAAAAGAGATATGATCTCTTAAAAAGCCAGCTCATCCACTGGGGGTTTGACCCACGGCTTATCAAGAAATATGCAAAAAAGCTGGACACTGCATGGAACCCGGTGAAAGTCAACAAGCACGGCACTTATGAACAGAGGGGGATGGACATGAACCTCCCAAGCTACTGCTTAAGCGTCAGCGCATTATTGCAGCTGGCGCTAAAAAGAATTGTCGAAGAGCACATTGCTGTTGTGCCTTCGGATGTCGGCATTTACAGGCCATTTAAGCTCGAAGGCAAGAAGCTTCATATCCCCCCAATCAGCATCGTACAGGAGAATCTCCAGCATCTTTCAGCAACCGAAGGGCTGTCAAACATTAAAATTCTCAGGTATTGCAAAGCCCTGGTGCAATTTGCGCAGGCCGGGGACAACCAAGACCAAAAAAGATTCATGACCAGGATTAGCAGCATGCTTTCGGAAAAAAAGACCATTTCCGACAAGATAATTGAGAAAATCAAAAGCCTTGGCTTTGATGATTCCATAACGGCGGATGCAGCCGCGACCCTGGCAGAGGGGTATGCCTATGAATTTTTGGATGATATCGATTACACCAAAGCTCTTCTTTCCTGAGCCTGGCAATGCCTGCTCAATTCTGCGCCTTTAGCTCTTTGGCCTTCAGCATGACAAAGGCCTTCAATTCCTTTGGCCAATTTGCCTCTATCTCATCTTTGTACTCTTCAATTGATGCAAGGACCCTCTCATCAATATTTTTCTCGCCTTTAATCATCTTCATGATTTCCATCTTGGCAAAGCCAGGCACATTCTTGGTTTCCCAAAGCTGCTGCTTAAGGAGCTGAGTCTGGCTGTCCTGCCTTGCCTCCTGCTTTTCCACCATTTCTCTCCAGAACTCCTCATAATTGAAATTTTCAGCGCTGATTCTCTTCGGAGGAGAAACATCCTTGTGATTCTTGGCAATCTTGGCAAGTATCATCTCATGCATTCTCCTAAGGAATTCCACCTTGTCCTCAATTGTGAGCACATCCATGTGGCCTTCAAGCAGCAGGCCAAATGCAAAGGGAGAAGGTATTGTCACAGTCTTTTCCACGACTTTTATTTTTCCCTCTTCCATAAGGCCGATCACCTGCTTTGTGCTTTGGATATCCATCAGGTCTTCCAATACCTCCCTTTTTGCTTCCTTAAGTATGCAGAAATCCTGGCTTACCCTTCTCACAGCACTTATCAGCAGCTGGCTTGA
Organism: Candidatus Woesearchaeota archaeon; assembly: GCA_018303405.1. Lineage (NCBI taxonomy): Archaea > Nanobdellati > Candidatus Woesearchaeota > Candidatus Woesearchaeota archaeon. The sequence continues at coordinate 10,729 of JAGVYD010000003.1, forward strand.
CATCTGTTGCCTTCCAACCTTCTTTGTCCTGCCCATGTAATTTCTCAATATCATCAGGCTCCTTGTAGCGCAGTGCCTAAACCTCCGTTTCAGGATTTCAGACTTGTCAATGGCAGCATCCATCAGCATCTCGATTTTCTTGCCCCTGAGGATTTCCAGGGCTTTTTTGACAGGAAGTGCACGGTTGCTCGAAATGTAGAAACCATTGTCATTCACCCCTATCTCAACATCCTTGTGCTCCATCCTGGATATCGCAAACCCGGCCGCCCTGCTGAGGCAGTCATTGACACGCCTGCCAAACAGGGAATGCACAACAGCATAATGCCTGTCCTTGTCTGAATAGTGCTCAATCAAAATTTTCTTGTCATGCGGAATTTCGAGATAGTAATACTGCTCCTTGAAATATTCATAAATTGCAGCTGCTGCAAAATCGTCGACATAAAGGTATTCATTGACGAAAGCTATAATCTCCTCCATGTTTTTTCTTGACTTAAACTTGTCTTCCATGAGCCTCCTGAATCTCTGGATCTCCATTGCAAGGTCAAAGCTCAGTGGCAGCATTTCGCTTACCCATGAGGGAATGCTTGGCGGCCTGTAGACAGATGCATTGACATAGGCAGTCATGCCTTTGGCATAAAGGAATTCATATTTTTCACCGCCCAGGACAAATACGTCCCCGCGCTTCAGCCTTTCCAGAAAAGCCTCGTCAATTTCGCCTATCACATGCTGGCCAACTTTTACCTGCACATACGCTTCATCGGGGATTGTGCCAATATTGGTCATGTAGAGCACCCGCGCCATCTTTCCCCTCTTGCCCACCATGCCTGTTTCCTCATCCTGCCAAATCTTGGCATAGACATTTCTGTCCTCCAAGGCGACAAATTTCCCGGAAAGATAATCCATGACTTCAGCGAAATCGTCGCGCTTCAGGCTGCTATAGCAGTATGACCTCTTTATGACCCTGAAAATGTCATCATTGCTAATCCTGTCTGCAATTGCAATCCCGAAAATATGCTGGGCAAGGACATCAAGGCAATTTTGCGGTATGTGGATTTTGTCTATTTTTTTCTCCACAGCACTTTTCAGGAGCACGCTGCATTCCACCAGGTCATCACGGTCCATGACGATTATCCTTCCCTTGGTCACTTCATGGAGGCGATGCCCGGCACGGCCGCACCTTTGTATCGCCCTGGCCACTGATTTAGGCGAGCCAAGAAGGATTACAAGGTCGATGTACCCTATGTCAATTCCCAGCTCAAGGCTGGTTGATGAGACCACAACCTTCAGCTTGCCTTCGCGCAAAGAATTCTCAATTTTATGCCGGTGCTGCTTGGACAATGAGCCATGGTGGGCGCCAATATTCTCTGTGTAATTCTTTGGAAATTTTTCCTTAAGGTGGTTTACAACCCTCTCTGTGGCAGACCTTGTATTTGTGAAAATCAGCGTTGTCTTGTGCTCCTGGACAAGCCTGTCAATCATCCTATACATCGCATCATGCACTACTTCATGTGCTGTGTTAATCAGGTCAGGCACAGGGCTCAGGACCTTTAAGTCAAGCTTTTTTATGAATTGCGTGTCAATGATTGTGCAATCCCTTTCCTTCCCATTTTCAAACCCCACCAAATATTTCGCAATTTCCTCAATAGGCGCAACTGTCGCGGACAACCCGACGCGTGTCATGTAGCCTGTAAGTTCCTGGAGGCGCTCCAGGCTCAAAGACAGATGCACGCCCCTCTTGTTTTCAGCAAGGGCATGCACTTCATCAACAATGCACCATTCAGCTTTTCGCATATGGTCCCTGAACTTGACCGTGGATAGCAGGATTGCCAATGTTTCAGGCGTTGTTATCAGGATATGCGGCGGGGTCTTGCTCATTTTTGCCCTTTCAGCCGTGGGTGTGTCTCCTGTCCTGACCCCAACCCTAATCCCCAGTTTTTTTCCGGAAATCTTTTCCATTTCTTCCAGGGGAGTTATCAAATTAACCTTGATATCCTCATTCAGGGCTTTTAGCGGAGAAATGTAGACACAATAAATCCTGTCTTCAAGAACCCCCTTTTCACTGTTGTCAATAAGCTCATTGAGGACTGAAAGAAAGCCTGTCAGGGTTTTTGTTGCACCTGTTGGAGCTGTCACCAGGGTGTTTTTCCTGCTGTGGATTTCCATAACCCCAAAAAGCTGAGGCAGGCTGAATTCCTCAAATTTGGAAAAAAACCACCGTTTCACAACAGGATGCAAAATATTCAGAAGCTCTTCTTTCCTGTTCGGTGTTTCCTTGAAGGCTATGGCCATTCCTAATTCACCTTTTGAAAATTCTCCGGCTTTAAATGGCTTATGTTGAAGTGTCCAGTGGAGAGTGGCATTGCCAGATCTACAAGGAAATATTTGCTACTTTAAAATAGCGAAGAAATCGGAAATTTTATAAATGATGGAATTATTTTGCAATTGGGGGATAGGGTGGAACCTGAGTTTAGACTTGACGTTGACAAACCATATGTGATATACCGCCATGATACTCGTGGCAATACAGGCTTCTATAGCATAGTTGATTACTTGAAATTGTTCCCAGGCAGCCCTGTCAGGCAAGACAGGGATTATGGCAAAGCAGGGTTTGAAGGCGCCTTGGCGGTCCCTTCTTCCAGCGACCCCGAAATTGTCAACTTTCTCACGCTTGATGAAAATGTGAATAGGCTTATGCGGACAGCCAAGGTCAAGCTAATCTCTGAGAGGGGAAATGAAAATGAATATGAGCGCCCTGGAGCAAGATTTCGCAGGCTAAACCCCGGCATTGAAATGGCGGCTGACAGACCACAAATATACCTGGTGCTGGATTTTAACGTATTAAGAGATGCTCATATTGGGGCAATTATCCGAAACATCGAGAGCGGGGCACTGCATCTGAAGCAACAAATCTACCTTAGGCCAGGCGTTGGAAGAGATGATAAATTTGTGGAGGGACCAAAAGGGGAACGCGTCATGACTATAGCCCCGGGTGTTGAAGGCCTCGGGGCGGAGGGGTATGTTACAATAGCGACCCAAAATGTTGACTCATATTTGGCCGGCAAAGTTCCGCCACGGGTTCTTGTCTGGGAACCGGAAATCATGGGCCCTGGATTTGAAACAAAAACGCGCGGAGTCAGGAGCCCAATGCGAAATTTCAAGACAGCTGGAAATTATGACCTTCCTGGAACAGGGAAGGATGATGCATCAAGGGAAAATTTCCATGAGATACTCATAACGGATAATGAAGGAAATGTTTTGGAAGGGGGAGGGGAAAATGTTTTTATGGTGAAAAATGGGGTACTTTATACCCCTCCATTGTCAATGGACATCCTGCCAGGAACAAAAAGGAAAAAAGTCTTGGAAATCGCGGATGCGCTTGGCATACCTGTAAAGCAGGAGCCATTTCACCTACGGGAATTATTTGAGGGCGACGCAATGGCGTTTTCAGGCACCTGGATGGGGTTTGGGCCTGTTGAGTACCTGTTCCAATACACAATCGGCAAGACAAGGCAATTCCCATTGGATAATGAATATATAGAAGGGATATCAAATGCTTATCAGGATATCATCAATGACAGGGAACTATCAGACCCCAAGTTGAAAGACATCCAGCATAGGATGCTTACCAGAATACAAGTCCCAAAGCAAAAGAAATAAACCAGGCAGTCGCTTCAACGATTTGAATTTTATTCCCGGGCATTCCATAAAGTTTATTAAAGATGGCTGTCCGCCAAATATAATAACGTTAAAAAGTCCCTATTAAATCAATCAATGGCGGTAGAAATGCAAGAAGGCGAAAAACTGAACTTACTGGTAAAGGAAATTATGCGCACAAAGATAGCAAATGATTTCCAGACTGCAACAAAAATTGCTGAAGCACTGATTGCTTATGACTCCCAGCTTTCTGAAGGGGAGAGGTACTTCAAGCAGGTAATTTTCAACAAAGTCACAGAAGACCTGATAAAATGGTTTTCCGGGAACAATCTTGAGGGCGAGTTCCAAAGGCTTGAAAATGAGATATCAGGCCTGAAAAAGGAATTGGCAGATATCAGGAAAATAGCCGTGCAGGGAGCAGAGAGGGCACCGGCCGCAAGCCCCAGGCCAGCAGGCCAGGAAACAACAGCGCATCAGGCGGCAACAGTTGCGCCTCCAAAAGAAGAGCCCAAGAAGGCAAGTGTTGGCGCAGGGGCTTCTAGGCAGGAAATGAACCCAACTGATTATGACATCAGCAAGGTTTTCTATTTTGGGAATAAGCGGCAATAGATAATGGGAGAATAGCCAGGCCATGCAAACCAAAGCATAGTTATTTAAACAAACACACTGTCCCATATCATGGTTTGGAGGTTCTGTAGTTGTAGGATTAGCTTTACAAATGGCCATAAACTAATAGTTAAGCTTATAAATAAGGCATAAAGACCAAGAAGAGCTAAAACATATACAAAATTGCAATATCCAAGGTGAGCAAATGACAAGTGCATATGATGTTCCACAGCAGGAACTTGTTGAAAAAGCAGCCCAGGAGCTGAAAAGTGTCAGCCAGATCAAGCCTCCTGTATGGTCAGCCTTTGCAAAAACAGGAATGCACAAGGAAAGGCCGCCAATGCAGGCAGACTGGTGGTACTACAGGGCAGCATCTGTTTTGAAATATGTATACAAGCTCGGCCCAGTAGGGGTTGCAAAGCTCAGGATAAAATATGGCGGGCGAAAGAACAGGGGGCATGCCCCAGAGCACACTTTCAAAGGATCAGGAAATATTGTAAGAAAAATATTGCAGCAGCTGGATGCCGCTGGCCTGACCAAGCAAACTTCAAAGGGAACCCATAAAGGCAGAATCGTAACGCCCAAGGGCAAGTCGCTGGTGGACAAGGCCGCAAGCCAGATTCGCCAGTCAAAGCCAAGGGAAATGCCCAAGATGGAAGCCAAGCATGCGGACAAACTGGCTGAGCTAAAGGCAGCTGCACCAGCCCCGACAGAAGGCAAGCAGAAGCAAAAGAAAAAAGATGCCAAAGAGGCAGTCCCTGAAACACAGGCTGCAGAGTAAAACATTTTTAGGTTATCGCCATAAGCTGATATAAAATATCATGAGTGAGATTGAGGATATAAGAAGGAGAAAACTGGCACAACTGCAAGCCAATCAAAATGCACAGGCCAACAGCAAAATAAATGAGGAGGCCGAGCTGCAAAGGCAGATAGCAGAGCTGGAAGGCATTGTCAAGCAGCTGTTTACCAAAGAGGCCCTGGAAAGATACGGCAACATAAAAGCTGTTGACCAGGAAAAAGCTATACAGGTAATTGCTGTGATTGGGCAACTGGTCCAGTCAGGCAGGGTCCAAAAAATCAATGACGAAATGCTGAAAAACCTGCTGATGAGGCTCGCGGGAAACAAGCGTGAGAGCAAAATCAGGCGAGCTTAGGGCCAGAAAAAGCTAATTATCAAATAAAATTCATTCAATCAACCTGAATATAAAAGTGAAAAAATGGCAAGAGTCAAGCATCCAAGCAAGAAGAAAAGGCTTACCAAGAAGGGAAAGCAGTCAAGATGGGCTCCATTCTGGACAGTCCCAAAGAAGTATGGCATCGGAAGGAAAATCCATCCGGGCAGGCATACAACAGTCAAAAGAAGCTGGAGAAGGACCAAAACAAAGGCATGATTACTATGGCAGTTGAGCGAATTTACACAATACCCCTGCGAAAAGAATGGCTAAAAGCCCCAAAGTACAGAAGGGCGAAGAAGGCCGTTGATGCTGCCAGGCAATTCCTGGAAAAGCACATGAAAAGCGAGGACGTGAACCTTGGAAAATACCTCAACCTATTCATATGGAAACATGGCATAAAGAATCCCCCCGCATACATCAAGGTCAAAGTTACCAAGAATGATGCGGGCAGGGTTGATGCAGAGCTGGTAGATGCGCCTGTTGACAAAAAAGAAAGCGTGGATGAAAAGGTCAAGAAGGCCGCCAAGGCTGAAAAAGCAGACAAGAAAGCCGAGAAGAAAGATGAAGAGCCATCCCCCTCCGAGACAGATGATATAAGGGAAGCAGAAGTTGTTTCTGAAACAACTGAAAAGAAGCCAAAGAAAGCGCCAGCCAAGAAAAAACCCAAAACTGCAAATTAAACGCATGGCCCGGCCATGTATTATTTCTGAAATTATCTAACCTATAGGAAATAACCTTAATTTTCGTATGTTTTGAAATGAGTGCAAGGTTATTTCCTAATAAGCAAATCACTTATTCGTTAGGAACAAAGTTCCGGACATATATTTATAAACGGCCACGGTTATCCAATTGTCCTATGGCCATTGATATCACCCGGAGCCTGGAAAAAAGCTTTCTTCAGGAAACTGATTGCTTTTCAGATATAATGGGGCAGGATTCTGTAAAGAAGCAGGTCAAATCTGCGCTTTTAATGGGCAGGCACATACTTATTGTGGGTCCGCCCGGAATTGGCAAAACAACGTTGGCCAAGAATGTCGCAAAGCTTCTGCCTGAAATCGATATTAAATCAGAGCAGGATGGAAAAACAAAAAAAATCAAGGGGTCGGACCGCTTTGTCAGGATACAGGGTTCACCTGACCTGACGGTTGAAGACCTCCTCGGGGATATTGACCCAGTGAAGGCTCTTGAATTTGGGCCTATGAGCCTGAAAGCGTTCACTCCTGGCAAAATATTCAAGGCCGACCAGGGAGTGCTGTTCTTTGATGAAGTCAACCGATGCCCGGAAAAGCTGCAAAACAGCCTGCTCCAGGTCCTGAGCGAAAAAACGGCCACCATTGGAAGCTATGATGTGGATTTCCCGACCAATTTCATCTTCATAGGAACCATGAATCCAGAGGACAGCTCAACAGAGCGGCTTTCGGAAGTCTTTGTGGACAGGTTTGACATAATCTACATGTCATATCCAGAAACACCGCAGATAGAAAAAACCATTGTGCTCTCAAATGGGAAAAAAATGGCGGTGAAATTCCCGGAAAGCCTTCTGGACTTCAGCGTCACCTTTGTCAGGAGCCTGAGAGACCACAAAGACCTTGAGGAAAAGCCAAGCGTAAGGGCAAGCATTGGGCTTTTTGAAAGGGCGCAGGCAAATGCCTTCCTTGCAAAAAGGAAAATTGTCGAGCTTTCTGATGTCCAGGAAGCCATTATATCAGTTGTGAGCCACAGGATAACACTCAAGCCATCTGTCAAATACCTCAAAAGCCCTGCTGACTTCATAGCAGAGGAATTCAAGAAATTCACCGATCATTTCGACTTTAACGCTGAAAAAGGTGATGGCCTTTGACATGTACACTGAAGTTGAAGAACAAACACCTTTTGAAGAGGAACGCCAAAAGGGATTTTCCAGGTCTGAGAGCGAACTGACGCACTCAATAACTGATGCTGACAAGGAAAGCATCGATGAGGGCAAGCTTGTTTCTGATGCAATCAACCAAAATTTGAGTTCATTCAATCCTGATATCATGATAGAACAGATGGTGAAGAATTTCAGCCTGGCCAAGAGCATGTATGGAGACAGCATCATCAGGAGGATCAGCGGCTATGATTCCAGCTACATAAACAAAAACATACGGATTCCTGAGTTTGCCAGGGAGCTTCGCAATAAGCTCAAGGAAAGGCTGCAAAAGCTCAAGGACAACCAGGTTATTGACAGCGATGGCAGCTTCACAGACAAGGGATATGACCTCGCTTCATTCGTTCTTTATATGGAAGAGCTGAACAACATCATACCAAAGGGGATGCTGGGAGAAAAAATTCACAAAAAGGCCAATGTTTACGGCGATGCCAGCGATACGCGTGGCTACAAGCGGGGAGACAGGTTCAGGGACTTGTCGCTGAAAAAATCCGTGAGGCAGGTCATTCGCAGAAAGCACACTTCCCTGAAGGAGGAAGACCTGGTTGTTTATGACAGGAAAAGCAGGGGCAAGCTTTCGATTATTTATGCTATTGATGCGTCAGGAAGCATGCGGGGCCAGAAAATAGAAATCTGCAAAAAGGCAGGCATTGCCCTTGCCTATAAGGCAATAAATGAGAAGGATGAGGTCGGGCTTCTGTCATTTGGAACAGACATCAAGGAGAAAATATCCCCTACAACTGACTTTCAGAGGCTGTTGCGGGCCATTACCATGATAAGGGCGAGCATGCAGACCAATATTGCAGACACAATCATGCAAAGCATTGACATGTTTCCGCGCGTTCATTCCACAAAACATTTGCTGCTATTGACAGATGCACTCCCCACTTTTGGCGACAGCCCGGAAGAGGAAACGCTTGAAGCAGTTTCGATGGCAAGAACATCCGGAATAACTTTGTCACTGATAGGGATAAACCTCGATGATAAGGGAGAAAAGTTTGCCAAGAAGATGGCTGAAACAGGCGAAGGCCGCTTCTATGTTGTCAAAAACCTGAAAGAGCTCGACAAGATTGTGCTGGAGGATTACTATGCATCAATATAACTTCAATGTGTCCTGTTATGGCGTTCATATTGCGTTAATTCCCAAGATGGCAAGTTATTCTGTGCAAATAAGACAAACCAAACCTATATCATAATATTTCATAATATTTAAATAGGATACTCATATAATTTGACGCATGGAAAAAGAGGACATCTTTGATGTAATAATTCTAGGTGCAGGTCCCGCAGGACTTTCTGTTGGCTCTGAACTCTCGTCCAAACTCAATGTTCTAATTGTTGAGAAAGGCCTGGCCGGGCAGACAATACATGCATGGACCTATTGGAATGACAGGGTTAAGGAGGTAGGCATATCAGATACGGTTACTTCGAGGATGACAAATGGGGTCGCGAGATCAATGCTTGGGAGTGAGGTCAGGATAAAGCTGGGCAAGATCAATAAATTCATCCCGGCTATAGATGAAAACAAGCTGCTCAACAAATTCATAGTAAAAATAAAAAAGAATAAGGCTAAAATTTTGTCGAACTGCAGTTTCGAATCCTTGAGAGATGATGGGAACCGCATTCATGTTAATACCTCTCTTGGCCAATTCACATGCAGGCTGCTAATAGATGCCATGGGGTATGATTCTGTTCTCGCCAGCCGATTTAGGGTTGTAACACGCGGATATTTCATTCCAGTTGGTGGCTGGGCAATTTCCCGTATTGGACTTCCAAGCAAAGAATACAATTTTATGGAATCCATACTTGACAAGCATCCTATCCCCTATTGGTGGTCATTTCCTGTTGACAAGAAAACTGATTTCATAGGCAGTTTTTATGTTACCCGCACGCCCCTGGGAAGGGATTTGCTTGAAAAAGATTTTGCTGAGATGGTAAAGGCCCATCCCTACACCCAAGGTAAAAAAATCACCATCAAGAAAAAATACTATGGCAATATCCCGATAGCCTCGAATTTCGACCAGAATAATGTGGACAGAATAGCGTTTATTGGGGATGCAAGAGCCTGGGGCACTGGCTTTGGATGGGGGTTTAGCCCAATAATTTCCAACTACCGAGATGTGTCGCGCAGGATTTTGAAATGCTTGGCTGCCAATGAACTTGATGCAAATTCACTCAAGGATGCCACTGAAATTAAATTCAATTCCCCTCTAACCGACCTCAATGCCAAACTAGAAGAGTTGGTGGGTGTCTTCTTGGTAAATTGCAATCTAAAAGATTTTGACCGTGTATTAAAAGTATTCAAGCCCCACCCAGAGATTCTGGAAAAATTATGCACTTTTACGCTGACCAACAAGGATATCATTAAGGTCCTAAAAATTATGCACAATGAATTTACACTACTTGAACTATTTGGCATTTTTTCTGAAAAGGACCACATTTTCATGATAAAGGAATTGCTAGCCGTACTCAAGGACGAGGAATTGAACTTTGTCAGAGCGATATACAAAAATCTCTGAAGGAATCAATTAACTTTTTATGCATCCTATTTTTTACAGGCAAATGAGAATCCTTGCATTCACTGACCTGCATGGCAGGATCAACATCCTGGAAAAACTTCAGGAAAAGGCTAAAAACTGCGATATCATTGCATGCGCCGGCGATATTACCACTTTTGAGAACGAGATGGGCACGCTGATCAAGAGCATTGCGTCGTTTAGCAAGCCATTCCTAATCATCCATGGCAACCATGAGGATGAAGTAAACATGGAGCGAGCGTGCCTGAATTTGAAAAATGTCAATTTTCTGCACAAGGCTGTCTATGAATCCGGAAAATATGTTTTTATGGGCTTCGGTGGCGGCGGATTCATGACACGCGAGCCTGATTTTGAGATTGTCTCCAAATCATTCAGGAAACACATCAAGCCAGGCAAGAAGACTGTGCTTATTGTGCACGGCCCGCCGGCCGGAACAAAGCTGGACCTGATTGATGAAGAGCATGTGGGATGCAAATCCTACAGGGAATTCATAGACAACAATAAAATCGACCTGGTGATCTGCGGCCACCTGCATGAAAATGCCAAGGCCAGGCAGATATTCAAAAAAAGGACAACAATTATAAATCCCGGGGCAGACGGAGTTATAGTGGAACTATGACAATCAAGGAAATTTTCCTAAAATTCCAGGGAAACCCGGATTTCAGGGAATGGGAGAAGAAGAACAGCAACGCTTACCTTGTACACTTCTTCTTCATGGATGAGCCTGGCGCGGCCTGGCAGATGGGCCACTATGACGATGACACAAAGGCAATGACCAGCTTTACGCTTGAAAATGATTCAGTCAAGATCCAGGAAGAGAAGGATGTTTTCCAGAAGGAGCCTGAGAAAATCAGGCCAATAATCATCGATGATGTCAAAAGGGACTTCGAGGAAATAAAGAAGGCAGCATTGGCTTTCCAAAAAACTGACTATCCCGGCGAGCTTCCGCTGAAAGCGATGTATGTACTTCAAAATTTAAAGGATTATGGCCAAATCTGGAATGTCACAATCTTTACACGAACCTTCAAGACATTGAACATGAAATTCGATTCCTCAAGCGGGGAGCTTCTGGAGCATAACCTGGCAAAGTTATTTGACATGGAGCCTGGCCAGGGAGGAAAGGAAGCCAATATCCCTCAATAAATCATGTTCCTGAAAATATATTTCTGCAAACTATATTTTCCATTTGCATTTAATTTAAATATCACCTAGGCATTGGGAATCCGGTGGCAACTTTAAAAATCAAGAATTTGGGGGGAGGAAAGCTGCCCGCATATGCCCACGATGGCGATGCCGGCATGGACTTGTATTCAACAGAAGACACAACCTTAAGCCCTGGCCAAAGGCACGCATTCGGGACAAAGATTGCAATTGAAATTCCAATCGGCCATGTTGGCCTGATATGGGACAAGTCTGGCCTGAGCAGGAACCATGGAATCAAAAGCATGGGCGGCGTTGTTGACTCGACATACAGGGGCGAAATTGTTGTGACCCTGGTCAATCTGGGCGCAGAACCCTACCATATCGGCAAGGGAGACAAAATAGCGCAAATTCTTATCCAGCCTGTAGTGCATGCCAAGCTCGAGGAAAGCCATGAGCTCGGCAGCAGCATGAGAGGCGAGCGGGGCTTTGGCTCCACTGGAAAATAATCATCATGAGGCTAAATGCAAGAGACGAAAAAAGGAGGGGCAAACATGAACAACGGAATAAGCTACAAGACGACACTGAAGAACAAGAAAATGGACGAATGGTTTGCTGAAGAAACAGAGGATGAAACAGAGAGCCCGAAGGCAAAGGCATAGGAATTTATTCACAGGCATAGACTTTTAAATCTCGCTTGCTGCCCCTTATGGGGGTTTAAGCATGCAAGCGCATATCTCAGGAATCATTGAAAATTCTCAAACACTGTGGCCCGGCAGGAATTGCATGGTGGTATTCTTCTCTGGCTGCAATTACCAATGCCCTTTTTGCTTTACACCGCAAATGCTTGGATTTAAGCAGGAAACCCTTATTGACCTCAGGCAGGTCAAGAAATTAATCATGCAGAATAATGTGGCGCAGGCCGTGATGTTTACAGGAGGGGAGCCATGCCTCCAGAAGCTTGCTCTCCTGGAGCTGGCAATGTTCTGCAAAAGCGCTGGATTCAAAGTCGGGTTGGAAACCAATGGCTCACGGCCGGATGTGCTGGAGGAAGCCCTTCAGAACGGCCTTGTGGATTTTATCAGGATGGATGTCAAGTCCCCGCTTGATGATGCCGCAATATTTGACAGGGTCACTGTTTCCTCCACTTTTTTCAGATCGGCACCTGAGCTTGCAGATGATGTGCGTGCCAGCCTGGAAATTTTGCACTCCAATGAAAGCGATATAGAATTGGAGCTCCGGACAACCATTGTGCCGCATATCCTCTACAAGAAGGAAGACATCCTCAACATCGCGACAATGCTGAAGGGATTCAAGTCAGCATGGGTCTTGCAGAAATTTATGCCAAAGCCAGCATTGGCAAATCCAAGGTTTTCCAGCATAAAGCCGCCTTCTGACGAGTTCATGGAAACAATCCATAATCTCGTGAAAAAGGAATACCCATTTCTTCGGGTTGAATTGCGGCTGGATATGGCTGATTTTTCCCAGCTGCCTGATACGGACTTGAAGGAATTCAGGACAAACCCAGAAGAGGCCTTGCCAGAATAATCTTAACTAATATTAAATCAGCTGGTTCTTGACAATATTGTACACTTTCCCGTGAATCTCATCTTTGGTTAGGATTTCCTCGCCTTCAACGCAGTCAATCCTGATCCAATTCTTGTTCTTGGACATTGCCAAATATATCTGCTCCACTTTTTTCATGTACGATAGCTTTTCATGGATATCAGTTTTTGTCTGTGTTTTGTCAGCGCGCTGCTGCACAAGGCCAATTGCTATGTCAACGGGCACGTAGAGATAAATTGTGATGTCAGGCCGCGGCAAGGCATTTACCTCATACTCCATTTCGTCGACCCATTTTACAAAGTCCTGCATTTCAGCAGCTGTCCCAAGCTTGACTGCCTGGTGGGCCTTGTTTGAGGCCACGTACCTGTTGCAGATGACTGTTTTTCCGGCATTTAGCCATTTCATCATTTTTTCCCTTTTTGTCAGCCTGTCATTTGCATATGCCATGGCAATCAAGTATGGGTTCACTTGCTTGCCAAACTCGCCTGACAAGTACCTCTTGATAAGCTTGCCATAAAAAGAACCATAATCCGGGAAATCCAGGACCTCAATCTCAAGTTTTTTGCCCAGCCGATCAGCCAGGAGGTCAATCTGGGTGCGCTTTCCTGATCCATCATTGCCCTCAATCACAATTAATTTTCCCCTGGACGATTCTTCATCATTCTCAGAACCATCACCCGGCCCAGAGCCCTTTGCAGAAATATCGATATAATCATTTTTTTCAGAGCCGGGAACTTTATCAGATTTGCTATCGGAAGCCTCCGGCTCCTCCTCTTTCCCTTCCATTTTTTTCTTCCTGAACAAATTAAAAATGCCAGCCATGCGGATTTGAATGCAAAGCCCTTTTAAAAGCTTAATCTTTTGCACGCTTGAGACGGAATAAATCCAAGCGCGGCATCCAATACGGATACGAAGCGCAAAGGTGGACGATGCATATCGAGAAGGACATCAAAATCGTGGATCTTGGGCTACACATAAAGGCCAAAAAAATGCTGGTCATCTCAGATGTGCATATTGGCTATGAGGGCGAACTGCACAGAAAAGGGATGCTTATACCAAAATTTCTTTACCGGGATATCGTGGACAGGGTGGGGCAGATGATTCTGCAAACCAATCCCGGCACAATCATTATCACCGGCGACCTCAAGCACGAATTCGGCAGGATTTCGGAACAGGAATGGAGGGATGTGCTGAGATTCATTGATTTCCTGGCCAAGCAGGCTAAAAAGATTGTCCTAATAAAGGGCAACCATGATGCCATACTGGCGCCAATTGCCCGCAAGAGGCAGGTAAAAGTTGTAGACCATTATGGTTTCACTTTAAATGGCAAAAAGGTGTATATCTGCCACGGCGACGCAATCCCTGTGAACCAGGCATTCAGAAGTTCCGATATAATAATCATCGGGCATGAACACCCGGCGGTCTCAATCAAGGATGGTGTAAGGAGTGAAAAATTCAAGTGTTTTCTGAAGGGAAACTGGAAAAACAGGTTGCTTCTTGCTTTGCCATCCTTAAACCTTGCTCATGAGGGAACAGACTTGCTGGCCGGCCGGCTTCTCAGCCCATTCCTGCAGGGCAATATAAGCAATTTTGAAGTCTATGTTGCAAATCTGCCAGAGCCACTGCACTTTGGAAAGCTCAAGAACCTGCATGGCTGAAAAGAGATGGAAGTTACTGCATGGGATTTTTCCCATACATCTTGGTTATCAGGTCAGACTTTGTTATCAGGCCTATGGGCTTGCCTTTCTCTGCAACCAAAACTATTGAAAAATACCTGAGAAGATTGGAAACCAGCGATACTGGCGTTTGCCGGGATACAGAAGGCGGGGCTTCTGCCATGACATCCTTGGCCCTGCTGCCAGACTTGCCGTTAAGAAGGCTTTCAAGGATGGTTGCCTCACTAATTGTTCCCACAACCTCGGTGCCCTCTGTCACGGGCATCTGGCTTATTTCATGCCTCTTCAGGGTCTCAATTACCTTTTTCAGGTCATCATTTACCTGAACGGATATCATTTTCCTCTGCATTATTTCACCGGCTGTAATTTCCTTCTCCTTGCCCATGTCGCGCAAGGCCTGGAATATCTTAATTGTCTTGGAATAGGTCGGGTCAATCCTGCCAGCCTCGATTTTTGCAATAAGGCTCTGGCTGACATTTGCCCTCTTGGCAAGCTCCAGCTGTGTCAATCCCAGCCTTTTTCTTATGTCCTTGACCTCGTTAATCTCAAATTCCATGAATGGAGAATAATTGGGCGCCATTTATATTCTTTTCGGAATTTTATCCCCCTCTGGCATCTGAATCAGTGAATACCTTTAAAAACTTTGAAATTTTTTGATGCGCAGGACAAAAAAATCGCCATTAAGTTCCCATTCAGCTGCAATTCAGCAAGTTCCAACTGTTGTCAAATTGATTATTAATCAAGGGGGATGAAATCATGAGATGGTTTTTTGGGTCGGTTGCAGGCGGTGTCGCCACATTGATGATGACTCTTCTGGCATCTGTCATGCTTATTTTCCTTGGGCTCATATATTTTTTTATCACTTTATGGATAATCAAGGTCAGCTCAGGCTGGCTTGGCTACTCACTGGATGGGAATTGGGCCGTGCTTTCAGCCAGTCTCATCTCCTCGGGCACAATGATTGGCTCTTCATTGAAGAAATAGTGCGGAATTTACTGATAGCGATAAAGACGGCAATATAATATGAATACGGTTTGCATATTAAAAAAAGGGGCACTAGAGTTTTCCACAATTGAGAATATAGATAAGGGTTTCTTGCAGGGCGCACGAATCTGGATAGACATCTCGCAGGCAACACACCACGAGCTTGAGAAGCTCAGGGATATTTTCCATTTGCATCCCCTGACAATTGAAGACATGTCCAAAAACTGGACCAGGCCAAAAATCGAGCCATTCAAGAATTATGATTTCATAGTCCTGTACAGCCTGTACCGCGAGGACAAGATAAAATTTGTCGAAATGGATTTTCTGGTGGGCAGGAATTTTGTGATAAGCAACCATTGGAGAAAGATACCCAGCTTTGAGCATCTGCAGAATGACACACTCAGGCTGGAAACTTTGATGGGCAAGGGCATGGATTTCCTGCTCCATCACCTCATTGATGTGGAAGTTGACAATTATACGACAATAATCTCATCATATGACAATGAGATTGAGCAGATAGAAAGCAGGACAATGTACAGGCCATCACCATACAGCCTCAAACGCCTTTTCCAAATCAAAAGGCAGCTGCTTCGGGTGAAAAAGGTTGCCGGGCCTGAGCGGGAGATATTGTCCCAGCTTACAAAAGGAAGCTACGACTACATCAGCGACGACTCAATTGCATATTTCAGGGACATTTACGACCATGTTGTCCGAGTTTATGACCAGATTGACAATTACCGCGAAGTAATCTCCAGCATTCTTGAGGTGCATCTTTCAGTTACTTCGAATAAGCTGAACGAAACCATGAAAGTGCTGACCGTGATTGCAACCATTATGATGCCCATCACAGCAATTGGGGCAATTTATGGCATGAATTTCAGGAATATGCCAGAGCTTGAGTGGAAATATGGGTATTTCCTTATACTCGCCGTTATGCTGGCCGTGACAGTGGCCATGATATGGTACATGAAGAAAAAAGGATGGTATTAGCGGCATAATCAGCAGAACAGGAAGAAAAGAATTCTTAAAATCGAATTTATAGGAAATAACCCTAATTTTCGTATGTTTTGAAATGAGTGCAAGGTTATTTCCTAATAAGCAAATCACTTATTCGTTAGGAACAAAGTTCCGATTATTAAAGTGATTTGCTATGGAAAATTCTGATCATGCTCAAGACCCACGAGGTCTGTGGAACTAAACATGACATTCCACCGGTCGTTTGCTTTAGCAAACCGGCGAACAAAGTGACTCCGTCTGACCGGTGGTTCTTGACAAAATGAAAAATAACGCTCTTGGATTTTACATAACATTACACATTCTTCCACTTGATTGAGCATCCCATTGAAGGCCTTTCCTTGCCAGGCAATTTTTCCCCTTTGGCAACTTTTTCAATTGCGTTTCTCAGCTCATGCGTTGTCACCGGGGCATCTGGGCCAACACCGTCATCTATCCTTCCATGATAGACCAGCTTGAAGTCCTTATCGAACAGGAAAGGGTCCGGAGTGCAAACAGCGCCATAGGACTTGGCCACATCCTGCGTCTCATCATAAAGATAGTCAAAAGCAAAACCCTTTTCTTCAGCCCAGGCCTGCATGCTCTCAAAACTGTCATCAGGATATCTTGACACATCATTTGCGCTTATGCCAACCACTGCAATGCCCTTTTTGGCGAAATCCTTGGCCAGGCTGTTGATTGTGTCGATTTTTGCCTTAACATACGGGCAATGATTGCACATGAAAATAACCAAGAGCCCTTTTTTTCCATGGTAATCATGCAGGGAATGCATTTCATTGTCAGTTCCCATCAGCCCAAATTCAGGTGCGGAATCTCCATGCTTAAGCTTGTTGTAGTCGGATTCAGTCAGAACCATTTTACCACCTCAACTCCTGAAGAATCTGACCTTATTTAAAAACCTGATGCCGCATGGGTTGCCGTGCAAGGCTAATGATGCCGATTAATTATTCTTATAGGAATATTTGTGTCAAAAGTCTATTTAAAGAGACTGAATGACCATCACCAGGGAAAAAAGAGCGTGTGAATATTGAGGATGGTTATCAAAATAAAATTGCCTAATCAGGAGTTTGACCAGGCAGGGAGTGAAAAAATGCCAGCAATTTTGCCAAACAGAGAAAAAGCACGAACACCACAGGCCCGGGCTGCATATTCTGTGCCGAATCCAGTCGCTGAGCCAGAGGCATTTTATGCCCATAACTGGGCAACGGAAGACGGGGGGCGCATCTACAGCGGCGGAATACCTGTTGTTGAGAAGCTGAAGAAAAGCGAGGATTATCTAATTAAAAAAATGGAAAATCCCGGCAATGCCGCTTACAGACCCGAGCTATTGATACAGCTTTATGCCATAAAACGGGCCCAGGAAATTTTTGAGTGGGGCGGAAGCAGGCTAGGAGGCAGCACTCAATCGACGGTATCCGAGCAACAGCAGGATTTCCTTGATGAATTGGTGGAAAGTGCCTTTTCCGGGAAAGAACCATTAAGGAAGAGGATTGAAGGAAGAGTTGACCCGCTGAGCGTGCCGGGCTATGAAAAAATCGACTATGCCCAGCTGCAAAAACTGCTTAAATCAATGGCCAATTAGCGATTCAGAGGGCGATGGCTGCATTATGCGGGAATGCCCTGCATCAACGTGATAGAATGGCAAGTTTAATAACCAGATATATGTTTTTTCTTCATTATTTTGAAATTATTGGTGGAATTTCAAGCATGGGGTGAATTTTATGCAAAACGGCAAGTATACATTAACAAGTGAAAGTGTGACTGAAGGGCATCCTGACAAGATATGCGACCAAATCTCGGATGCGGTTTTGGACGAGCTCATTAAGCAAGACCCATATTCCCGCGTTGCAGTGGAGGCGCTTACTACCACTGGATTGGTTGTAGTTGCAGGCGAAGTCACAACCAAGGGATATGCAGATGTCCAGTCAATTGTAAGGTCCACACTGAAGGATATTGGATACACTGACCCTGAATTCGGAATAGACTGCTATGATGCCGGAGTCCTTGTTTCCCTGCACGGCCAATCACCTGATATTGCACAGGGAGTCAATGAAGACAAGAACCACGAGCAGGGCGCCGGCGACCAGGGCATGATGTACGGGTTTGCAATTGACGAAACTCCGGAACTGATGCCGTTGCCAATAGTCCTTGCGCACAAGCTAACCAAAAAGCTGTCAGAGGTCAGGAGAAAGGGGCTGATAAAGGACCTGGGCCCGGACGGAAAAAGCCAGGTGAGTGTTGAATACGACGGCAATGTTCCCAAGAGAGTTACAGCAATTGTTATCGCACAGCAACATAAGGAGCATATATCCGAAGTGGAACTAAAAAAGCAGATCCTTGAACAGGTTGTCAAGCCGGTTTGCGGGAAATACATGGATGCGAACACAAAGGTACACATCAATGCAACTGGCAAGTTCGTGATTGGCGGTCCTGAAGGGGACACTGGCTTGACAGGCAGAAAAATTATTGTGGACACTTACGGAGGCGTGGGCAGGCATGGCGGAGGCGCGTTTTCCGGCAAAGACCCGTCCAAAGTTGACAGGAGCGGGGCATATGTTGCAAGATACATAGCCAAAAATATTGTTGCATCCGGAATTGCGTCACAATGCGAAGTGCAGCTTTCATACGCAATTGGAATTGCGCAGCCAACAAGCGTTTTGGTAAAGTGCAATGGCACAAACAAGATTCCAGAGGAAAAAATTTCAGAGCTTGTTTTCAAGCATTTTAAGCTGACTCCCCGGGGAATAATTGACAGCCTGAAGCTGAGGAGGCCAATTTACAGGAAGACAGCCGCATTTGGACATTTTGGCAGAAATGACCCTGATTTCACATGGGAGAGAACAGACAAGGCTGATTTGCTGAGAAAGGACGCTGGCCTAAAGTGAGGCCAATTTTTCTTATTTCACTTATTCATTTTTGTTTCACTAATCCTTTTTCCCCTTTCTTATTGATGTTAGCATTTGCGAATGCCGCTAAAACTGTAAATTGGCAAACACTATAACCTGACGAACATGGCGCAAGCCTATTTTCTTTTGCCAGCGCGCTCGCTTAAATCCAGAGAAATCGTATCCTGCTTCTGCAACATCGCTTCAGCCTCTTCCTTCGTCACTCCAAGCAATTTAGCCAAGTCGTTGATGCTCATTTCCGTGATTCCATGCGATGAACTATTATATAAATATTTTGATATAGGCATTTTTTGGTTATTTTGGATAAAGAATCATCTTTCCAACTTTGATGCCGGTTTTACGCAGCAGCATAAGCAACAGGGCATTTTGAAGAATTCATTCGGTGTTTCTTAGATAACCTGAAATATATATCAGAACAATTGTTATAATAAATATATTTTGTTATATCTATAATAGAACATGTAGACAATAATATCTATTTTCTAAATAATATTGCTTCCTTTGCTGACGATAAATAGTGCCGATGAACTGGCGCGCCAGTCAGGCCGGGAGGGGTTGCCTGGCCTTGCCCAATTTGCTTTTAACCGCCTTGTCACTTATAATCGCAGAATTGCCTGTCGGGTCTTCAATGATAAGCTTGAGCTTGTCCCTGCCCCACATCACGTTGTTCAGCTTTTTTATGAGGTTCTTGGCCTTTCTCTTTGAGTCGTCATCCTCTTCCATTTCCCTCAGGCTTTCTATCTCATGCCTGACTCTCTTGAGAACACCCTCGATATTTGTAACATATCCCTGCGAGGCCGGGCCTGGCGTGACTGTAGTCACATGGGGGATTTTCAAGGTCGCGGCACTGCTGCGCACCACCCTGATTTTCATATCCTCCTCTGAGTTTATCTCGATTTCAAACTTGGCAGGCTCGCGAGTCTCTGCTGATTCGATATCAGCCTTATGGTATTTGCAATTGTCACAGGTCATTGAAAACAAGAACACCTTGCCAAAATATGGCACTTCACTCTCGCTTTCTCTCAGCGTCAGGGTTTTTTCCTTGCACATAGGGCATTCCTGGCCGCTCAATAGGGTATTCTTGTCACTGATTTCAGCCCTTATATGGGTTGTCTGTTTTTCTTTCATGGTTCGAAAATATACTTAAAGTATTTTTATGTTTTGTGGTAGAGAAAAATATAGTTCATGACCTAGATTTTAACTGGCGCGAAATGGGAAACCTTGGGCACATAAATACGGATTCTGCAAAATAAATATTAATAAATAAAAATATTTAGAAATAAGAAAGGCCTTATCCTTCGTCAATGGCACCGGCTTCTGTCTGCTTTGTCCTGTAGATCCTGGCAAACGAAGGGGTCACGATGATATAATCATCACCGAATCCGGCGATGTCGCCCCTGATTGCATCACATGTCTTCTTGAGCTTGTTGATTGCCCTTTTGAGCTCGACCAGGTCCTTGTCTTTCAGCGGCTTAATGTTCACCAAGGCAATTGTATATCCTTCCCTAAGCATATCAAGAATCTCCTTTATGTCTGCAAAATCCTCCAGAACAAATGGGCGCACAATGACTCTTGACTTCGAGTCCTCTCCCTGCAGTGTATCCAGCTCCACATAATCCTCCTGGCCAGATTTGCCATGTTCTTCTGCAGCTGTTTCCACTCGGAAAGTGTCCCTTACCCACGAAAATAATTTCTTCATTCGATTTCCCTCCGGAGACGATAAATCGTTTAAACAAGCAAAATATTATTCCAAAATGTATATTTCTTGCTTTGGTATCTTAATATATAAACTTTGTGTTTTTCTATTTCGACCATATCTACGAGGATGAGAACTGGAGGACCAGGTGCAATACCTTTTCCCAGCCTGAAAATGAAAAATAAAAAAGAAAATCAAATGTCAACCATTACTTTGTGGCGCTGATGGCATATACAGCTTTAAGGGCAACCACCAATGCTGCCGGGGCCACAAATGCAACCAAATTCTTCAGTATTCCCTCAATCATACTGCCAACTGAGGCAAAGGCATTCAGGCCGGCCCCTCCAACTGACATAAGGGCAATTGTTGCCACCAAGAAAGCTGTTGACTCCTTCTCTGTCACATTCAAAAAGCCCACGATCAGGCCCAAAGCCACCAATATCCACATCAAGATATCCGCAGGCACAAACTTTGTCAATAGGCCTGAAAGAATGGCAATCAAGACGCCAATAATAAAGGCCACATGCCCTAGTTTCTCCATGTTAACACCCCCTTGTTGTTTGACTGTCTTAAATCCCAATTTCTAAAAAATATATCCCTTAATATAACCAGTATACATGAAGCCTAATAATGATAGTATAAATGATAGTATATAAAGATTTTGCCTTGCAAGCTTAGTAGAAAACTTCGCCTGAAGGCTCAGGTTTTGCCATCGGCTCGCATGGGCATCTTATTCACGAAGGCAGTTTTCTCTCTGGAACTCCGAAAACTGCTGTCTGCCTTATTTCCAGATGCTCGCAGAATTGATGGCAAAACGTAAACTTTTCTACTAATCCGCCTTGCAGTGCTTTGTCCTAAAACTCGCCTTTCGGCTCGGTTTGTGCATCCGCTCAACATTGCAGCGGCTGTGGCAGTTTAGCATTCCGGTTCACATGCTGTCCAAAACATCATGCGCATTCAGGGAATATTGCGCCCGCGATATCTCATCCCAGCCTTTGCCTGACCTGGCCATAAAAACTGTCTTGAGATATGCAGCTTCGTTTGAAGAGACCCGGGCAAACCTATCAGCAGTAATCAATCCGTATGGATAGCCGGGAAATGCTATGTCTTTGGAATCCATGGACAAACATGCCGCAATCTCGTTCACCATGCTGTCTTGTGAGCCCGGCAATAGCTTTATTTCAATCCTGAAGATATGCCTGGAGTGTTCATTGAGCCTGGCAAAGCATACAAGCACAGGATCTGGTTTCTCACTCCGAAGCGCAATTCTCACCAGCCATTTTCCATTATTGTGCAATTTTGACAGCCGTTCAATTATGGCGTGGCCGTCATCAGAAAGCATGGACGTTGTCTTGGCCAACGCGCAGACTGCCATACCCCTGCCACCCACTGCCTTGTATAATCCTTGAAATGAGTCCTGTTCAAGTTCATGCTTATGTTCCAAAGTCCCATCCAATACGATAAGTGTATTTTCCGCCAGTTCAGGAACCAGGGAAGCTGCAAACTGGATCTCACTGCACCTTCTTGCAATGTCTATGGCTTTTGCCACATTGGTAACATTGCTGCCAGATGCCATGAGCTTGGCAACATCAAAGAGCAAGCCGGAGCTTTTAGGAGCAAAATTGCCGTCAGAGGAATATACAGTGCACTTCACCTGCTCATTAACCTCGGATTCCTCCACAGATGCCACCATGTAGAATTCGGTTTTTCTTGTCCACATCCGTTTCCCGTGCGAAAAATATGCTGCACAGCACCTGATAAACTGGACTGAATTGCTTGGCGTGGCCAGTATCTCAGCATTCCCGCCATCAACACATAGAACATTTTGGAGCATTGTCGAATTGCCTATTTGGGAGAATGAATTGTTCGTTATCCGGCAAAGCTCATTCCCTTTCTTGGAGAGCCTTGCATAAAATTCGTCCCTGTTTTCCATATGGGGCAAATCCCTTACTATTGCTTCGGCAATCGCTTTGTCCATGCTGATACAGCCTTGCCAGCTCACATATATTAAGCTTGGCATGGGGCTATTCATAATATTTTTATATTGACGAGGGTTTTTTGAGGGCATGTATGAGCTAATTGTAACGGAGAAGCCTAAAGCCAGCCAGAAGATAGCAGAGGCATTGTCTGACGGCAAGGCCAAGAAATTGGGTGACAAGGGGGTGCCATATTACCAGTTCACCCGCAAAGGCAAGGAAATAATGGTGGGCTGTGCTGTAGGCCATCTTTTCACTCTGGCTGAAAAAGGCAAGGGCAGCTGGAAGTACCCGGTTTTTGACATTGAATGGAAGCCCACCTACGAAAGGGACAAAAGCGCCAAATTCGCCAAGAAATATTTTGACACGCTCAAGAAGCTTTCCAAGCAAGCAGACAGTGTTACCATTGCATGTGATTATGACATTGAAGGAGAGGTCATTGGCCTGAACATCATGCGCTTTATTGCAAAAAAGAAAGATGCCAGGCGCATGAAGTTTTCAACTTTGACAAAGCCAGACCTTGTTAAGGCATATGACAAATGCTCGCCCTCCATTGACTGGCCTTTGGCTGAGGCGGGGGAAACAAGGCATAAGCTGGATTATTATTATGGCATTAACATATCACGAGCACTGACATCGGCTGTCAAGTCTGTTGGGCGGTTTCTTGTTTTGAGCAGCGGAAGAGTGCAGGGCCCAGCACTGAAAATCCTCGTTGACAAAGAAAAGGAAATAAAGGCCTTTGTATCAGAGCCTTACTGGCAAATCAAGCTTTTGGGCAGCCTTGAGCACGGCCAGATTGAATTCATGCACCAGGAGGACAAGTTCTTTGACAAGGCCAAAGCTGAAAAAGTCATGTCCAAGATACGTGCAGGAGACAATGGCAGGGTAGCTGATGTTGCCAAGAATGAATTCAGCCAACTTGCCCCAGTCCCATTTGACCTGACCACGCTCCAGACCGAGGCATACAGAACGCACAGGATTAGCCCAAAGGAAACACTTAGCATAGCCCAGGAACTTTATGTCTCGGGCTTGATCAGCTATCCGAGAACGAGCAGCCAGCAATACCCTGAGAGCATAGATTACAGGAAAATTCTCACAGACCTTTCAAAGCAGGATTTTTACAGGGATTTGTGCAAAAAACTGCTTGGCCAGGGCAGCCTCAAGCCCAATAACGGCAAAAAGACTGATCCGGCGCACCCTGCAATATACCCGACAGGGCAGGTAACGCACATTTCCGGCAGCAACGCCAAAATATATGACCTGATTGTGCGCAGGTTTATGGCCACTTTTGGTGACCCTGCCTTGAGGGAAACAATCAATGTGAAAATTGATGTCAAAGGCGAGATTTTTGTTGCCAAAGGGACAAGGACAGTGAAAAATGGGTGGCATGTCTACTACGCGCAGTATGTGGGCCTTAAAGATGTGGAACTGCCTAAGGTCTCGGCTGGCGAAACAGTCGAAGTCAAGGAAATCAGCATGCTTGAAGACCAGACAAAGCCTCCGAGAAGATATACACCTTCTTCTATCATAAGGGAACTCGAAAAAAGAAACCTCGGAACAAAGTCTACCAGGGCGCAGATTGTTGATACCCTGGTGCAAAGGGGCTATGTTTCAGGCCAGGCGCTCGAAGCAACTGATTTAGGAATAAAGACAGTTGAAATCCTTGAAAAGTATGTGCCTAAAATACTGGATGAAGAGCTTACAAGGCATTTTGAGATTGAAATGGATGAAATCCAGGACAAGAAGAAAAAAGGTGAGGAGGTCCTGGAAGAAGCTAAGGAAATTTTGACAAAGATACTAACTGAATTCAAGAAAAAAGAGAAGCATGTCGGCGAAGGGCTCCACGGCGCCAATCGCGAAAAGCAAATCAAGGAAAACACCGTTGGGAAATGCCCTGTCTGCAGCGAAGGCACGCTGATGATGAAACGGGGCAAGTTTGGAAGGTTCATTGCATGCGACAAATACCCTGACTGCAAGACCACTTTCAAGCTTCCAAGCAACGGCCTTGTGAAGAATTCGGATAAGATATGCGAGCATTGCCAGCACCCCATGATCATGATAATCAAGAAAAGAAAAAGGCCACAGGAAATCTGCATAAACCTTGACTGCCCATCAAAAAAGGTAAGCGACGAGGCTGTGCTAAAGCAAATGGCCGAGGTCGAGTCAGGCGAAGTTGAGCATAAGTGCCCCAGGTGCGAAGAGGGAAAGCTCGTGCTGAGAAAAAGCGTCTATGGGCAATTTTACGGATGCTCCACATTTCCCAAGTGCAGGTACATCAAGAAAGTCCAATAACCTCATTTTAAAATAATCTTAGTGTGTTATCCCAATCACCATACATGCCCCTGGATTCACAATGACAAATTTAAGCCATGCCAGAAAGCAAAAACAAATATGGGAGATTGAGCACAGGACATCAGAAACCATTCCATCCCTGGCATCATCTGTTCCATACAAAGGCGTTGCCCATTTCGCTGATTTCCTGAATGACCGAATTACGGCTTCTGTGCCTCATAGACTCCTTGATATAGGTTGCGGAAAAGGGAGGAATTCGGTCTATATGGCAAAACAGCGTTTTATAGTTTATGGCATTGATTACGTAAAAGGTGCGCTGGACGCGTTGCGGGCAAAAGCAACAAAGCATAAGCTTGGCCCCCGGATTCATTTGTATAATATGGAGCTCGACAGCAAGTGGCCATTCAAAGATGATTTTTTTGGCTCGGCCATAGACTGCTTCTCTTCCATAGACATCGAAACCAAGAAAGGCCGTATGCTGTGCCGAGACGAGATGTTCCGAACCCTTAAGCCTGGCGGATTTGCATTCGTTTCTGTTGTCTCTGCTGATGATGAGATGGAGAGAGAATTAATGGCAAAACACCCGGGGCCGGAAAAAAACAGCGTTATTTGGCCAAACGGCAAATTCCAGAAGGATTATTCAGAGAATGAACTTGCAGAATTTTATTCCGACTTTAAAATCCTTGAAATCAAAAAAGTGCAATCTGCCGAAAAGGCATTCAAGCTTGGCAGAAAATACAGGGCGACAAATTTTTGGCTCATATTGCAAAAACCGATTAGTTAGTGCCCCCTGGTTTTAGTTCCATCTTTCTGTCTTTATGTTTTCGGGCTTGACTCCAAGCTCCTTAAGAATGTCCAGAACGGTGTTGATAAGCCCTTTGGGGCCGCAAGTATAGAAAATCGTGTTTTGGATGTCAGGAATATATTGCAGAAGAACCTGCTTGTTGATTCTCCCAGTCAGGCTGTCCCACTTATGGCCTTCCTCTCTTGTTATGGTAAGGACATTCCTGATATTTGGATTTTCCGCTGATAATTTTTCCAATTCTTCCCTGTAAATTATGTCCACGGGCGTTTTGTTGCTGTAAAACAAGGTCATTTTATGCCCCAGTTTTTTTTGATTCACATGCCTCATGAATGAGCGAAACGGTGTCACGCCGGAGCCGCCGCAAATCATTGCATGATGCTTGGCATCGTCTTCAATAAGGAAAAAAGCGCCAAATGGCCCGGAAAACCTGAACTTTGCCCCGATTTCAGCATCGCACATCCTATTGCTCATTTCACCTTCGCGCTTGACAGTAATATCAATCATTTCATCTTCAGGAGATGAAGCTATTGTAAATGACCTAATCTTCTTTTCAGGCAGGCCATCCTTCCCAATAAACTGCATGGTCAAAAACTGGCCCGGCTTAAAATCAAGGCCCTGTGGCCTGTGGAATTTCAGGGTTTTTGTGTCGTGTGTTTCATCCACTACCTCAGCCACGCCACTTACAAATACTGTAAACTTTGCCATGAGAATGTAGCAAATGCAGTCATTATAAAATGTTTGGAATTTTCCACTAGTTTCTAACCGGTGGCTGGAAAGCCAATGTCGAACTTTCAAGTGAAAAATTCCTAACATGCTCAAGAACCACAAGGTCTGTGGAACTAAACATGACATTCCAGCGGTCTCTGACCGGTGGTTCTTGACAATTTATGCTGGCCCATCATTTTTGCCTCAATACAGCTTTGTCCGAAAACTCGCCTTTCGGCTCGGCTTGGGCATCCGCTCAGCATTGCAGCTTCTCATGCATTGCATTTTTCTCCTCTGCAACCCCGAAAAATGCTTGACCCTCCGGGAATGGGCTTCGCAAAATTGATGCCCAAACTAACTTTTTGGACAAAGCCCCCTCAATGCAAAGATTTTTTAACACTCATCCACTCGAGGAGCCATGAGCGCAGGCGATTTCGGGAATGGCAAAATCTTCATTGAGCACAAAGCAATCAAACTTGTCCTAGTCGTGGCATTTTTCCTGATTCTGAGCATGCCTGGCATGGCAGCCAAGCAAGGCGCGATCAAGCTTCTCGCCGTAAGCGACGGGGTTTCTGGGGAACTCATCGGCAGTGTGGCTGACATGTACCTTGAAGTCAAGCCGGGCAATGGCGGAGTATACATTGACACGTTTCCTCTAACAAGGCTTGACACCCAAATAAGCACCAGGTTTGCCGCAGAATATGCGTGCAGGCAGACCGAAACCGATTGTGATGAATATGATTTTTTTTACACTATAAAGGCTGGCAGCACAATTGTCGGCGGGCCGAGCGCAGGCTCTGCAACCACCGTGCTGACCATGGCTGTTTTGCTGGGACTGGACATAGACCCGGATGTGGCAATTACCGGAACAATAAACTCAGGCGGATTGGTGGGGCCTGTTGGCGGAGTGAGGGAAAAAATCGAGGCTGCATCTGCCAATGGCATAACAACCGTCTTGATTCCCTCAAGTGAGAAATACCTTGAAGAAGATAACGCAACAAATGAAACTGTTGACATTGAAACCTTTGCAACAGAGCATAATATTACTGTAATTGAGATTGACGATGTCCAGGATGCATTATACCGTTTTACAGGAACGAGGCTCGAAGAGCCTGATAATGATGTTGTTGTTGATACCGAGTATACCAAAATCATGGGCCATTTGGCAGATGAGCTCTGCACCCACACGCTTGAGATGCAAAAAGCGATGGGCGGCACAAACCTGACACTTTACAATATCAGCAACGATATGATCGATGGCCTCCAAAACACTACTCTCAAGGCATACTCGCATTTGCGTGACGGGAATTATTATTCTGCTGCCAGCCTCTGTTTTGGGGCTAACACAAAATACTCCTACCTCCAGCTTAAAATCCTGAACCTTACAGATGACGAACTGCGAGGCAAATACAAACAGCAAAAAACCAGGCTCAGTGAAATGAGCATAAAAATTGAAAATCAAAACTACACAACTGTCAGCCAGATTGAAACATACATTATTGTGAAAGAAAGGCTATTGGAAGCCGAGGACCTATTGAAAAGCTATGTGGCAGACATGGAAAATAATCTCACTGATATGGCAATTTTTCACCTTGCATATGCTGAAGAGCGCATCAACAGCGCAGAATCATGGTCTAATTTCTTTCATCTGAAAACAAAAGAAGTCACAATCAACAGGGAATCCCTGAAAAACAGCTGCACACAAAAAATTGCAGAGGCTGAAGAAAGATACCAATATGTTTCCATGCTTGTCCCGGACCTGCTCGGCGACACGCGGCAGGAGCTGAACAGGGCATATTCTGACATGAATTCCTCAGCTTATGCACTTTGCCTCTTCAAGGCCAGCAAGGCAAAGGCTGAGGCAGACATGGTCTTGAGCGTTTACGGCGTTGACCCTTCCAAAGTGCAGGAAGTGGTTGAAAAAAAACTGCCTGCTGTGCGCAAAAACATTGTATCACAGCAATCCAAGGGGTTTTTCCCGATTTTGGGTTACAGTTATTATGAGTACGCAACCACTTTGCTGGAGGCTGACCCATTCTCTTCGCTCTTGTATTCGGAATACTCATTGGAACTCAGCAACCTGGACCTGTATTTCAAGGAGCCCAAAAAAACCAGTTTTTTCAATAGGATAAACTGGCAAGGCCTTACCTATTTTTGGATATTTGTGCTGGGCTTTGGCGCCGGGTCTGTGTTGACCATAAAGCTGCATGAAAAAAAGATACGTTCTGTTTTGCAAAAGCAAAGCGCAAACCAATACAAGAAGCGGAAATAGGAATTAAATCTTCAAAATCTTAACACTCCGATGCTCATTTTTAATGAATTCTTGACTCCTATAACAGGTTGTGGTTTTAAACCCTAGCGAGATTTTCCTTGCGGAAAATCCCGCTGGGGAAAAAGAGGTGATAAGGAAAAAGAGACATTTCCCCCTATGTGAGCAAAGCATGACACAAAGCATGCCTTTTAATACTCTTGAGTGGTATAAAATAAACTACTATTTAAATGTTTCGTTTTTTAAGTATTCTGGAGTAGTAACAAAAACAGAAGTTTCAGAAGATTTAAAACTCCCTAACACGTGCCCATATCATGGACAGAAGGAAATTCCTGGAAATGGTGCCTCCTGCTGCAGTGGGCATTGTTCTCGGAGGGGTCAGCGCATGGCTAATCACCGAGCCGGGCAGGCGCACAATCAGGGACCAGAATCAGCTTTACAGGGCCAAGATAGACACTTTATCCTGGCAAAACCAGAACCTTGAGGACAGGCTTTCAGGCTTAATTTTGCAGCATGAGGCTGAAAAGGCTGAATTTGAAAGGGCCTTGCAGGAACTTGAGGAAAAATACAGCGGCTTAATGGCGCATATAAGGGAAGATGGCCTTGAAATAGACTATAACAAGCATCCTTTCAGGACCCAGATCAAAAAATATGAGCCATTCCTTGATGACGCATTAAAAAAATATTCATCAATCTATCCTGTGAGCAAATTACTGATGCTTTGCCTTGTTGAGGCGGAATCAGGATTCGGCAGCCATAATTTTTCATTGGCAGGCGCTGCATATGACTGGCAACTGATTCCTGAAACAGCGCGGGACATGGGGCTGCATGTTGAAACAACAGACAATTATGAAAAAGGCCTTGATTACCGTGCCAAAAGAAGAAGCCAGTCAAGTGTCTTAGCATCAACGCGAAACGAGCTTCGGGGGTTCATCCAAAGATTTAGCGACGGGGAGGAATTCAGGACAGTTGGCGATTTTCTTGAGCACCTTGATGAGAGGTATTCGCAGGCAAATGTGAACCGGGCGAAATACCTATTTGGCGAATTGGACAACCAACAGCTTTACTATGCCATCCTTCAGGATAAAGAGCGGGGTTACATGTCCTTGTACAAGGCAGATATGATAGAGATTGACAAGCTGCCAGAAGCAGAGGTCCTCAAAAAGGACGAGAGGAAAAATCTCAAGCTCGCAACTGATGCAGCAGTGCATTACATGGCTTACCTTATGAAAAAGGCCGAAGGCAACCCGTTAAGGGCATTGAGCATGTACAATGCAGGGCCTGGAAATGTCCAGATTATGCCATACACAGAGACAGTCGGATATATAGACAAAATATTCCACAAATACCACCAATACAAGAAAATCCTGGCAGGCAAGGGCAGCCTGCCGACTGAACTGGCCCCGCCAAACGCCAACAAATAAAAAACCATCACCTTTCTTTGTGTATATGGGTAACATCAAAGCTGAAAAATGCCACAGGTGCCAGGCTTTTCCTGCATCTGAAATGACAGGGGTTTACTGCAAGGCCTGTTTTTGCGATATTCTTGAAAAACGCATGAGAAAAGAACTCAAAGGCAGGATAAACAAAGGCAGCAGGGTCTTGGTGATGGACAAGGCAGCTGCGAAAATCATCAGGAGTCTGCTTAATTATCCTTTTTCAATCGATATTCTGAAGTCAAGGAAATTAAGCCCATGCAATTTACCGGCGTTGATATCACATCCGGATTTTATAAAACTCATTCGAGACAAGAACCATGATGTAGCTGTTCTTCCGTGGACAGCGGATTTGGAAGCTGCCGTGTTCCTTGAGCAATCATTTTTTAACAAGAAATCCCCAAATTCCATAAAAATCCTGAAGCTTTTCCGCCAAATCACTGAAAAAGAACTTAAATCCTACTGCACAATAAGGGGACTGAACACATGGACCAGCCAAATGCCCGCTTCCATAGGATTTATCAGGCTTCTGGACAGGGAACATCCTGAAATTGTGCACGGCCTTGTGAGAAGCAGCGAGGAAGTTGAAAATATCAGCTCCCAGGCGCATGCCAAAAAAACGCAAAAAAGGAAACCAGGGAAAAATTAACTTGTCTGTCTTAGTTATATGCATACCCCTTCTCATTCTTCTCCAATCGTGCGCACCGGGCAAGGAATCAACATTGCCTACAGAGCAAGGAAGGAGGGTCGATGTAACATTTTGCCGAACAGGCAATTGCACACACGCATTGGCAATGTTTCTCGGCCAAACGCGGGAATATGCCTACTGCGCATTCTATGACCTGGACCTGCCTGAAATCATCAGCCTGCTTGATGAGCTGTCAGCAACCAAGGATATAAGGCTCTATATGGATGATGAATACCATATCCCCAGGAACTATTCCAGAGAAGACTCTTCTGCCAAACTGATGCACAACAAATATTGCGTTAGTGACGATGCCAGGATTTTCACAGGCTCCTTTAACCCCACGAGCAATGATGCCTACAAAAATGACAATAATGCCATAGCCATTGAATCAAAGCTCCTTGCTGAAAATTACAGGCGTAATTTCATTGCGATATGGGAAGGCAGGCCCGGGGAGGGCAATGCTGTTCATCCAAAAATCATATACAACAATATCAGCATAGAAAATTATTTCTGCCCGATAGACGAATGTGAGATGCAGATCAAAAGAGAAATTGGCTCTGCTGGCTCCTCAGTCTATTTTATGGCGTTCTCCTTTACCAGCCAAGGGATCGCAAATTCCCTGGCCATGCAGAAATTAAACGGGATTGAGATAAAGGGAGTGATGGAGAAAAAAAATGCCGGCAACCAGTCATCTTACCCGTTTCTTGAGTTTCATGGAATAGAAGCCAGAAAAGACGCGAACAAGTACAACATGCACCACAAGGTGTTCATTATTGACAATAAGACGGTCATTACGGGCAGCATGAACCCGACCAAGAACGGCAACAGCAGGAATGACGAAAACATACTAATAATACATGACAAAGAGATCGCTGAGCAGTATTCTACGGAATTTTTTAGGATTTGGCGCATAGCCAGTTAATTGGCTTCTGCAATCAGTCCGGAATATATTTCAAAATATGGAATGTAGAGAAACCAAAGTAATCAACGTCATTCACAACATCAGGAAATTTGGACTTGATGTCATCAATGACCTCCAGGAGATGGTTCAGGTCCCGGACTATCACCTCTGTCTCAAAATCAGCACCACCGATGCTTTTGTTTATCTGGTAAATATTCCTGTGGTTCTTGCAGTATTCAAACAGCTCAGCATTTCTCGCTGTTGATAACAGTTGCAGGTCAACCCTATAGGATACATAGCCCAGCTTCTCCAGGTTCAGGCCTATCTTGTAGCCAACAATGACTTTCTTCTTTTCCAGCAGCCTTATCCTGCTTCGCACCGTGTCAGGGGATATTTTCAGGCTCTTTGCAATTTCCAGGGAACTCTGGCGGACGTCGTTGGCGTATTTCTGGATGATTCTCCAGTCCAACTCATCAACATCCTCTCGCTGCCCTCCCCCATAGACCCTTTCTATGGAATGCTCATGCGTGTCCAAAAAGAATTTCCTGTTAAAGTTATAAATAGGGGCATAAACAGCCACATTGTACAGCTTGATATTTTTCTTGTACTTAAGCATGATATTGTCCCAGATGGTATGAAATTCCAGGATGTTCTTCACTCCAAGAAACAAGGCAAAATCCCATTTCCCATGCATGGATGTTATTGTCCAAACCTGGCTTAAATTATTCTCGACATGGCTGACGAATTCATCACCCTGTTTTTTGGCCATCTGCTGGAACTTGAAATAGACCCTGAAAGTGAAGTATCCAAGCCTTGCCATGTCAATGATTGCATGGTAGCCTGTTATGATATTTTCCTGCTCAAGCTTTTTCATGCGATAAAGAATAAACTGCTTGGACCGCTTGAGCTTGTGGGACAGCTCGGCCAGGCTGATGTTCGACTTCTTATCCACTTCATACAATATTTTCTTGTCAAACAAGTCAAGCTTGTATTCTGCCATATTATTTTATAATTGCCAGTTTATATATAAATTTATAGGTTTTGTTAAAAAAATCAATAGAATAATTAATATAGTTGTTTTAATATTATTAGTACTATAGAGGGGTAAATATGAGTGACTTCAAATACACAAGGAAATAT
Organism: Candidatus Woesearchaeota archaeon; assembly: GCA_018303405.1. Taxonomy (NCBI): domain Archaea; kingdom Nanobdellati; phylum Candidatus Woesearchaeota; species Candidatus Woesearchaeota archaeon. Next base: position 43,804 of record JAGVYD010000003.1, read on the forward strand.
TTCGAAACAGAAATGGAAAAAGGCATGACTGATTATCAGAAGAAAGAATTTCACAGAATTAAAAGGCGGGAATTCTTGAAGCATGCTGGCATGGGTGCAGTGGGCATGCTTTTGGCAATTAAAACAATCCCATTTGAACATATTGGCAGCTATGCCCTAAAATCATTCACTGGTGAAACTGAGGAGCATGAACAAAGGGAATTTTATCTCAAGCGGTGGGATATTGAAAAGATCATGGCTGAAGCCAATTATGACCAGTGGAAACAGGCAAGTATCCATGAAGAAGCCCTTCCTTTTATGCCTGTTGGATTTACAAGCGGACACCTTTGGGTTGACCAAACCACAAAACAATCATTATTTGGGAAGGACAGTGTCTTGAACAGGTATGTGCTGGAGGCATATGGCAGAACTGCCGACAATAAACGCACTTCTTTGACAATTGACATAATAGACAATTTTGACCATTTTTCGGAAGATGCTTCTGACACGCGGAGAACTGATGGGGTAGTGGATGACATAAGCCTGATTTTGCGAGCGTCTGATCCGGAAACTGGAGCAACAGTGAGGGAACTGAGAAGCTTCTGGTCTCGGGATTCTTTGGAGAGATTTGCAGCTTGGGAAAAGCATGGACAAAATGAGTATGCTTTCATGGATAGCCCATATTTTGTTCCGGATTACAGGAAGACAAGGGAGATAGGACAGAATTTGCATACCCTTTTGGCCAAATATTTTTTGAATGACCATGGAGAAAATGGCACAACACTCGCCCCCGTGATTAGCAGATAATAATGAGCAACAGTGATGCAAATGACAATAGCCTCTGCGCTCGAAAATTTGATTGGCGAAAAAAGGACCGCAAAAATCAGAAGCACTAAGATTTCGTCTATTGCCAAAGCAATAATTGGTGAGGATAAATATCACTCTGTGAAGGCTTCTTTGGCTGCAGAGCATCTTGAGATAATAGTTCCTGGCAAAATTGGCGCAACTTACACTCACGGCGGTCACCCAATACATTCGCGACCCCTAGGGGAGCTTAAATTTTGGACGCCAAGACAAAAAGAAGAATGCCTGGCACAAATGGAGAGAAATAAAGCTGAACGGCTAGAATGAGTGTCAGTGCATACCATACAACCCTTCAAGGAACAAGATAGCTGCAATTATTATTGTCAAGTCAAAGGCCAAGTCAATAGCAAATAATGCCTGGACAATATACAGCAATCCTGGAAAAATTAAGACCAATTTTATAATTCCAGAGCTTGCAGGCGTGCCTTTGTTTTCGAAATGCTGAATAACCCAATAATATAGCTGGATACACACCAAATACACTGCGCCAATAAAGGCAATGTCAAAGCCAACGCCGGAGCCAACATCATAAAATCCGAAATATTTCAGCCCAAGAACAATGCCCAGTACCATGCCAATGACAGACAATATCCTGCTCATTGCTAAAATGTGACATGAATTGATATATAAATAATTCCATCCTCTTCCTGTATGCTTTGCCCGAAAACTCGCCTTCCGGCCCGGTTTGGGCATCTGCTCAGCATGGCAGATTCTCGCGAATTGCATTTTTCTCCTCTGCAACCCCGAAAAATGCATAATCCCTCCGGGAACGGGCTTCGCAAAACTGATGCCCAAACTAACTTTTCGGGCAAAGCCCCCCTGTAGTAAGCTTTTTAAATACACCCTAATCCCATTCTCTCACATAAATAAATATGAAAAAAATACTGCTCGACACAAACATGCTTATGAGCATAGGCGCTCTGAAGGTTGACATTTTCTCAGAGATTGAGAGGATATGTGACTTCAGGTATGAATTGGTCACAATTGACAGCGTTGTGGTGGAATTGTCCAAACTGACCGCGCCTAGCAGGGGCAACATTGGCCGCACGGCAAAGCTTGCTTTGGAGCTCATCAAGCGGAAAAATGTGAAGATTTTAAAATCAGGCATAATGCCCGCTGATGAAGGCATTGTCATGGTCGCCGACACCAATTTCATCGTCGCTACCCAAGACTTGGCGCTCAAGCGAAGGCTCAAAGCCAAGGGCGCAGGGATTATCACGATCAGGCAGAAAAAATACCTGAAATTCGGGTGAAAAAATGTTTTACAAGATACAAGTGAAAGACCACATAAGGGTGCCTCCAGGATATTTTAACATGGAGAAGAATGAGGCCATCATTAAACGAATAAAAAAGAAGTATGACGGCTACATCTCCAAGGAACTGGGGTTTGTGATCGACGTTTCAGATGTCAACGATGTCCATGAGGGAATAATCATCTCCGGGGACGGCGCAGCATACTACGAAACGACATTCACACTGCTTACATTCAAGCCAGAGCAGCAGGAAGTCATGCCTGGCAAGATCAAGGACATTGCAGATTTTGGGGCATTCCTCAATATCGGGCCAACAGACGGCATGATACATATTTCACAAACCATGGACGACTTTGTCTCATTTGGCAAGGAAAAGGTCCTGGTTGGAAAGGACAGCAAGAGAAGCCTGAAAGTGAATGACATCTGCCGTGCAAGAATCATCGCAGTAAGCTATAAGGATGTCTCCAACCCGAAGATTGGCATGACGATGAGGCAGATTGGCCTCGGAAAGCTGGACTGGATGGCTGATTCGGCCCCTGAAGAATCCGGAAGCGAAGAAAAGAAAGAGGCAAAGTCTGATAAAAAAGACAGCAAGAAGAAATAAGGTGCAAAAATGAAAAAGAAAGTATGCAAGAGATGCAAGCTTTTTGTTGAAGGCGCTGAGTGCCCGGTTTGCAAGACTAGCAGCTTTTCAACAAGCTGGCAGGGCAGGCTTCACATACTCAACACAGCAGAATCCATGATAGCCAACAAAGTCGGCATATCTGAAAAAGGCGAATATGCAATAAAGGTGCGTTAGGATGCAGCTCAATGTAGTCAAGAAACAGGAGAGGGCAATGCTCGACAGGACTGAGCTGACTTTTGAGATTGGATTTACTGGCGCTGTTCCCTCAAGGGAAGAGATTAAGAAGAAGATTGCTGGCATGGAAGGCGTTAAGGAAAATGTTGTCATAATCAAGAAAATAAAGGCAGCAGTTGGCTTTGGAAGGGCAGTTGTTGAGGCTTACATTTACAAGGATGAGGCATCCATGGGGAAAATCGAGTATGAGTATGCGATTAAGAGGGGCTCAAGCAAGAAAGAGGCCGGCAAGGAAGGCGAGGCCAAGACAGAAGCCAAGCCTGCTGAGGAAAAAAAGGAATAGGCACAAGCTATTTGAGTGATAAACATGGCAGAAAAAGGCGGAAAGGCACCAAGCAAAAAGGCAGGGAAGGGCATTCATTCATTGTACACAGTTTCAGGAAACAAGCTGGAAAGAAAGAATAAATATTGCCCAAAGTGCGGCCAGGGATTCTTTTTGGCCAAGCACAAGGACAGGCAAACATGCGGCAACTGCCATTATACTGAATTTTCAGGGAAGAAGTAAATTCCTTTTTTTGAAATTCAAACTTTTTTAAATATCAGACCCCCAGAACTACCTATCTTCCAATTCTGCGCCCTGCATTACAAGCAAATCATCTGTTGTCAGCTTTTCCCCGCGCCTTATCTTTTCCTGCACATCCATCTCTTTCTGCCTCAGTGTCTTCCGGCGCTGCTGCCTTTTCTCTTCCCTGTGCTCTTCCATCTCCTGGCCGAGCTGCTTATGGACTTCATTTAGCTCAGTGAGCTTTTCCTTCAGCTTATTGTTGACTTCACCAAACTTCTGCTTAAGCTCGAAAAAACTCTTATAGGCTTCCTCTTCCTGCACTTTCAGCGCGTCAATATCCTTGGACTTGGCCAGCACTTCCTCGTGCCTCTGCTGGCTCTGCTCGGCCTTGGTTTGCAGCTCTCCATGGACAGTATTGGCCTCTTTTTTCAGGCTGTCAATTTCCATGGAAAGGCCATGCTGGCTGCCTGACAATTCGCCTGCCGCAACCATTTGCCCAAGCTGGCGCTTCAGCTCCTTTCTCTTTTTCATGAGCGCCTGCTCCTTGTCAAAAGAAATAACTTCAGTCTCAACAATCCGGTCTATATCAGCAATCTGCTTCCTAACCTGGCCAGGGTTCAATCCCTTCTCCTTGCCTTTTCCGGAAACTGCATCCTTTTCCTGCTTGATTTTTCTGATCTCATCAATCTTGGCGACAATCGTCTCATTAAGCTTCTGCCTTTTTGCCTTCTCAATCTTTACAGAATTAGTGAGCTCATTTCTCCTGGTTTTGGCTTCCTTGACTTCCCCAATAAGCTGCCTAATCCTTTTTCCAATCTCTTCTTTCTTTGAGAACCAGGATTCCTTCTGGGTGTTAATCTCATTAAGCGAGGATTTCAACGAATTGACTTCCCTCTTCAATGAGTCCGCTCTATCCAAAAGATTTTTTCTTTCTTGATCTGTTAGCATGTCCGCTCCAAATCACTGCTGTATTAGCCGTCGTCGCAACTGGTCAACAAACTATAATAAACATGTGGGTGAAAACTAAAATCACACCGAAAAATTTAACCGAACAAGGCGCCGAGTCCTGCTGCTGCAGCCTCTTCGCTCTTCTTCTCTTCTTCTGCCTTTTTCTTTTCGTCTACCTTTGCCTCAGCCTTGCCTTCTCCAGCCCCTGAAGATGCAACTGCTGCTGGTGCTGCAACTGCGGCTTTTTCGATGGCCTTGTCTATGTCAACGCCGTCCAAAGCGGCCACTAACGCCTTGACCCTTGCGGAATCAGGCTTGGCACCTGCAGCTTCAAGCACCTTGGAGACAGAGGATTCTTCAACCTTCTGCCCAGCCTTGTGCAAAAGCATCGCTGCATATATGTATTCCATTGTCTGTACCTCCATAAAGCATTAATTGATATTGAACTCTGCCTTAATTGACATTGCCTGCATTTGGGCCCTGGCCATGAGGTCTCCCATCATTCCGGCCGCAGGAATTCCGCCTTCCAGAACAACTGCCCTTGATTCCCTGTAAACTTTCTGAAGCAGCATTTCCACGGTGTCTTTGCTGGCATATCCAGCCTCAACTGCCAGGTTCATAGCCCATGTTGATGCCTGGGTTATGTTGCTGATATACTGGCTTTCATCAACAGCAAGCAGGTCGCGCGTGAATATTTCGCCATTCTCATAAACTGCAACAAGGTCAAGCCCGACTTCCATCGGCTGGATCCCCAGCCTGGACAAAACCTCAGATGCCTTTTGGCTGACCTTTTCTCCCTTTTTGACAATTATGCTGTCCTGCTTAATCACAACCTTGCCTCCTTCAACCCCTGACTTGATTTTCAAAGCACCAAGCTCGCCGATAATAGGGCCTGGGGCAAAGGGAGTCGGCCCGGCGCTGATCTTAATGTCTGCCGGAGCGGTCTGGCCTGGCTTGGCAGGCGCATTTGATTTGTTTTTCTGCAGGAACTTGAACAATTTGAAAGGGCTTTCCTTTGAGAATATCATTGCAGGCATGCCTTCGAGCTTTGCCTCAAGGTGCTCAATGCCCTGTTTTTTTCCCTTGACCTTTTCAATGGCCATCTTAATGAGCCTTCTTTTGGTCATCTTCAGGACAATGTTCTTTGCCCTGAGCTGCTCCCTCATTTTTTGCAGCTGCGGAGCAGGAAGATTTTCTATGTTTACAGCGCCGACAATCGGATACTGGTCCATAAGCTGCGCAAAGTCAGTGACATTCCTCTTCTTGGCTTCCGGAATATGCTCTGTTTTTACCGTCATTGGGCAACCGCCTCGGCTTTCTTGGGCTCGTCATGCTTTTTGTGCAGCAGGCTTTTCTTCTGTTTTTTGACCTCAGCTGATACTTTTTCAAGCAGCTGGACCGGCCTGCCCATTGTCAATTTTATGAACATTGAATTGATGTTGTTCTTGTCATTCGGAAGGTGATGCACCACCTGATCGTAAATATTCAGGATGTTATCAGCAATTTCATCGTCGCCCTTGTCTTCTGAGCCCACAACTGTCTGGATTATTGGTGATGTCTTGAGGCTAATTTTGACTGTGTGCTGCAGCTTGTCGTACAATGGCCGGAGATTGAACTTGGGCGGCACAATGCAGCCAGCCTTTGGGTTTGGCATTTTTCCCCTTGGCCCAAGAACCCTTCCAAAAGCGCCAGCCACTTTTGGCATGATGTTTGCCTGTGCTATGAAAAAGTCATACTGCTCAGCAAGCTTTTTCATGGCTTTCTTGTCCTGCCCATATTTCTGGAAATCATCCTGGACAACGCTGAAATCACAGACTGATTTTGCCTCATCAGAAAGCTCTGCCCCAACCAGCGCGCATACCTTGGCTTTTTTAGACCTGGTGTGCTTTAATGTCATGAAGAATTCAATTTGGTTTTCAGTCTTCTTGAGGTCAATGCCCCTAACGTTGATAATAAAATCAAAACTCTGCTTAAAATTCCTCTTAGTAGAACCTTCTCTTACCTGTTTCAAAGCATCCAATACAACTTTCTTGTCCATTCTGACTCCACCCTGCTAAGGCCGCACGCGGCATTAGTACGCGGGATTACTGGCATTGATATTGCTTCTTGGGAGAAAATGGCCATTTATAAAGATATCTGAAAGTAAAAAGTAAAGTTGAAAGATCCAGTATTTGCTCCGGCCGGTTTACCTGCCGACTCCCCTGCCGCCACGAACGACTTTTCCTGAAACGCGGCCCCGTGCCCTTGCCACACCAGACTTTGACCCTTTTCCATATTCCCCTCTGGGTATGCCAATCGGCTTCCTGAATCGCACATCGTTCATTGGCTTGATATTCTGGGGAAGTATCTTTTGCTTGCTAAAATATGGTCTCCATGGCTCATTTAGCACAGCATCATGGGGAGGCACAAAAGGAATTGGGATTATTGGAATTGGCACTTGCTTCTTGGTCTTAACCTTGATTGTAATATCCACCCTTCTCAAGCCGTCCATCATACCCTTAAGCTTTTCAAAGAGATCTTTTTCTGTCAGGTTGATATTCTGGATAATCCTGGCTAATTTTGCTGAGTCCACATTGTAGTCTTTTTCAAAGGCTTCAAACCTGTCCTTTAACGCCTGCATGTCCCTGAGCTGGATAGCCTGCAGCATCTTGAAAATCCTGTCAAATTTAATCAATTCCTGCCTGTCCGCGGCCTTGACTTTTTCCCAGTCAAGTTCGAATCCCCTGCTGTTAAGCTCCTGCACAACATTCTTAACTGAAATATCATCGGTAATGGAGCCTTCGCCATTTACAAAAATCTGCTCCATGTCCTTATTGGTCATTTTGTATCCCAGCCTGTGAGCCAAGATGCTGTCAATCCTGCCCACTGTCGAATCCCTGGCTTGTTCTGCGCGCAATTTGCTCAGCTCCTCATTGGCTTCCTTGCCTGTGTTGTTTCTTGCAGACCATCCCATGGCGCAGGCATGGCCTTCATACGAAATCTCGATGTCACTGACTGTTATGGATCCTGATTTCAGCAATTTCACCGCTTCAGCATAAGTTTTCTTTCGCGCCTGCAGATCCCTGGCCAGTTCCCTGTCAAGCCTTGCCATGGCATGGCTTATTTCCCTATTCAGCCCGGAATCCAATGCAGCGAGTGCGGCCTGCATGTCTTTGGCGCCCTCCTTGTTGTCAAACTGGCCGCTGAACCAGAATGGCGCCCTGGTGTAGAAGCTGACAGTGTACTGCGAAACTGCCTCGTTCTCCACCACATCAATTTTTGGCACATTTGGGGCGACGATTGCCTGCTCTTGCGCCTGGCCAGGCACGTTTATTGTATTGATCCAGTCCTGGGCCCTCATTCTTTGCCTTTGCTGCTCCATCATCGCAACATGGGTCTTATCTGACTGGGAACGTGCCGCGGAAATCATGCCTGGTGTTATAGTTGTTGTCAATGCCTGGACTGAAATTGTGGCGCTTAAGGCAAGGAGCACCAATCCCCTGACAGAAGTTGACGTGTACTTATTCATCTTCTTACTTAGGGCAGAAAGCCATTTCCTGACGCTACCCTGCTGGTTCCCGCTTTCACCAATCAATTGTTCAAGTGATTTTAATTTGCGGACCAGTATCTCTGCACGATCAGAAAGGTTCCGTATGTTCTGCGCAATGCTGGAGCTTAATTGCTTTTCCTCAGCCAGCATTTGGTTGTATGTTTCAGCATTAATGCGCAATGGCCTTGACAGCAAATCCCGCTGTTTTTGCAGGTTGATTTTCTTTTCCCTTGTATTATCCTCCAATACTCTTAATATTGCCTTAATCCGTTCGGCCAATTCATGCCCGGCCGCTTCAGCCCCTTTTTTATCCAATGACATGGTTGTGTTCTGCAACTGGGTTTTCAGGACCTGGTCCTGCTCCAATTCATATAACAGCGTATAAATTTCAGCCTGGCCTGCCTCTGCCTCGAGAATCATTTTCACAACAGCGTCAATTTTTCCAAATGACTTTTGGCCCTTGGCAATCTCTTTTTCAACTGACCTGAGGTTATCTTCCTGCTTGTCAAGCATCTTAGCCAGCCATTTTTTGACTTTATTCTCATCCCTTAATTCGTCCGGGATTTTGCCTAATGTTACTTTTTTTGCGAGTTCTGTGAGTTCCCTGACCCCTGGCCATGTCGTTGAAACATTTCTCTGCGCAAAGCCCATGAATGTTGGAATTAAGAATTCTTTTGTTGCATGGATTTGCATGTCTTCGCTCATTAATGGATTAAGCTCTTTATCATGGCTTTCCATTGATTTTAAGCTGCCTCTTATTCTAACTACATCAGACTTCAGTTTCCTCATTTTCTCAGGAAAATTTTTCAGGACCTGGTCTGGAGCCGGCGTGGTTGGCTTGCCAGCATTCAACTGTTTTGGCGATGCCTGCCCTTTGGCTTGCCCGCCTTCCACTTCCTGATAGCTGGCATCATGGGCTTGGCCGCCTGGAGGAGGCTCGGTTCCCGGCGGAGGGGCCGGTGGGGCAGTTCCAGTCATTACAGGGCCTTGTTGCGGCGGATTGGCCTGGCCAGGCCGTTCTGTTGTTGTCTGGCCTGATCCTGCACGCTCTCTTGCTTCTTTTTCCATTTGCTCCCTATTTTGAATAATGGCCGCTATAAGCCCTTCCATTTTGGATGTCAAGTCAGCATACTTTTTCTTAAGGCCATCCATTTCTGAAATGCTTTCACGCATGTCACGAATTTCTTTTTTGGGAGTTACCCGGTCATCCTCAAAATATGTTTTATGTATAAGGGATATCTTTTCCAAAACTTCCCTTATTATGAGAGCATCAACATCCTCTTTCTTGCCTGTAACCAAGGATAGTTTTGATGCTATTGTCCGAAGAACACTCTTAAACTTGTCAAGCTGGGATGCCCATTGGCTTAGATTTCCGGTTAGAATTGCTGCGCGTGCTATTGTTTCATTAAGCTCTTTGTTGTTTTTTGCATCTTCAGACAGAAGCTCTTCTATGGCCCTCTTATAAAATTCTGGCTCCCTCAATCTATTATCTTCTTTCAGTTTGTTCCATAATGATTCAAGATTGCTCAACTGCATATGCTCTTCCTTCAGAATCTGCTTTAATCTCTCTTCTATGGGCTTTCTTTCATCAGAAATCCTGCCAAGATTTTGAATCAGGTAATCTTCGATGCGCAGAATGGCCTTTGCAATTTTTATGAGAGTCTCCTCTGTTTTTTCAATCTTTTGCTCCAGCTCCTGAGCGCCAGAATCTGATTTTTGCAGGGCTTGTACTATATATCCCAAGAAAGCCTCATCAAACTTGTTGTCATTATCGAACTTTTTAAGTGCACGCCCATGATTAACCGAAATATAAGAAAGCAAGTCCTGGTGATGATGCTCCAAATCAAAATATTTTAAATTGCTCCTAAGAACATCAACATTGTCTATGACTTTTCTCAGTTCGTCCCGAGCCTTAATCCCTCCTCCCCTTTTTTGTATTTTGAATTCCAGTTCCTCGATTAGATTGGAATAAATTGCAGCAGCATAAGCGTTCAGGTCCCTCTTATTCTTTTCGAGGAAGGCGCCATATTTGTAAAGCATGTCAATAAGCTTAAGCTTTCTCCAAACTAATTCAGACAAGTGGTGGCTTTGGTCAAGCGGGGCGGACGGTGGGCTAGTTGGCGGTATGGTGCCCACGGGTGGTTCTGGAGATGGCCCGGCCCTCCTTGCTTTCCGATTTCTCACAAAATTCCTGCCCATTAATGCAAGAACTATAACAATAGCCACAGAGGCTCCTCCTATTGTCCATCCTCCTCCGGGCACATTGCTTGTCCAGCTGCCCGCCACTATGACTTTAATATCAGTATTGACAGAAAATTCGCTGTCATGAATTTTCAAGGTCATGAATGCCTCAAGAGGCTCAGCTGTGTCAGGCATATCGCCGCCATTATCCCTGTATCTGAGGTAATATTTCCTGTTTGCCTGGTAAATATAGAATGCTGTTGGATTTAGCCCATTTACTGAAGGATGCACCTGCACAGAGCCAGGCACAATTTCAATCCTGACTTCATTATAATCCACTTCACCATTAATCAGCAGCGCATCCAGGAATTCACCCGCGCCAATGCTAATGGCATCTGTGAGGCCAACATTTGCAGTAGGATTGTGCACAACCAAACGGTCCTTTAGTCTTTTTTCGCCTGTTGCAATTTCAGCAGTGTCTTTCTGTCCAGGCTGAGCCTGCTGGGCAGTCGCGGCCGAATCATCTGTGGCTGTAGTGTCTGAACCACTGCCAGTTGTTGCAAAACTCTTGCTCACATCATTGACAACATCTTTCAAATAATTTGGATAAACTAGCCGGACCCATTCGATATTGCCGAATTCCTGCCCAGCTTCCTGCCAGGCAAAGTAGAAATTTGTTCCAATAAATGCCAATAGCAGGATAAAAAAGATAGTTTTGCCTATCCCTTGTGCAGCAGGGGAGGGAGCCTTTGCCGGAGAGTGGGGGGCCATGCCTGGCATTACAGGGGCATCGCTCATTTTTTCTCACCCTTTTTAATCTCTTCAAACTTTACTTTCCAGAGGTCATTCTGCCGATCATATTCCCAGGTAACATTGTACTCCTTGTCCTCATCCAGGGGCATTACGGCAATCTGCGGGATAGTCGTGGCAAAAGAAGTAGGACTTCGCTTCCAAAGCTTGGTTTTGATTTTCATGTTATATCTTTTGTAATATTTAATATTATATGTATTGTTCTATTTTTTGCCTTATGTTCAATAATACTTTATTATATATTTTGTATAATATACTTTGAAATATAATACATTATACTTTTTGCTATATCTATATATGGTTTAGAGAATAACTTGTATAAATAAGTTTTGATGAAAAAAGAACCGCCTATGCCTACCTAATGACCGGAAATGCCTTGGACATCTTGTCAATCCCAGAACCTATCCTTTTTGCAGCAGACTGAATTGCCTGCTGGGGCGTTTCCTTTGTATTTGTTTCCACTGTAAACTTGATCTTGTCAATCAGCGGATGCTCTATCTGGTAGCCAGCTGCCTCAACATTTTCGTCATTCCACAGCTCTGTCTTTAAGGCATTGCAGAAACCCTGGTCAGTATCACTGAACTCAACAACAATCCTTCTTTTTTCGCTTTCAAGAACATTGAGTTGCATAATGGCTATGGAAAAGAAGGGTGTTTAAAAAGGTTGCGGAGAGAGAATGAGCTCTGTTATCCCGAAACTGGTTTACATCACGAAACTGCTTTACATAATTCGTCCCAAACTTCTTTTGGCGTTTTGTAATTCAAGCTCATATGGGGCCTT